>VXOP01000327.1 GCA_009839975.1 Candidatus Poribacteria bacterium | reverse complement strand
GCTAATAAAAAGACATAATGAACCTGTAGCACATTCATCCCTGATTGTGCAACGGAACACGTCAAATCAAGAATGCAAGTTGTAGTAAGAAGTGCAATCAAGAATGCATGTTGTCCAAGTTGTCCAAAGAAGCACAATCAAGAATGAATGTGCTACAACCCACATGCACAATCTGGAAATATGTATTATTTTCATGAAGGTATTGTTCACTTATGCAGTTTCAAAATGATAATGTCTCATCCTGGTAACACAAACTGTATGAAGATTAAGCTATAACAAAAGTAATAAGTAGATAAGAAGACATTTCAGCGTTTGCGAAGACTATCCCATAAGAGCAAGGTGCCTCTCCCGATATTGAGAGTTTCATTATTTCTGATAGCCACTATATTTTGTAATCATTGTTCTGACAAGCAGCGAATCATACAAAATTCACTTGTTCAGTGGGGTCAGAATTCAACCTTCTACCATGTTTGTATATGTCTTACTTTATTGCTGTTCTGAAGTCTTAAAACCATAGATCTCAATTTCTCGAATTCTGCCCGGTATATGCCTTGAACGACTGAGATTTGTAATCACTGTTTCATTAAGCCTACCTGATCCCATTAGATTGTCTAATCTAAATGTCTTTTGTTTTTGTACTTGTGGATGAGTCTTCAATATACGAATTTTGATTTGATCTGTGATATATGGCATCTTAGGTTTAAGATCAAATTTTCTGGACATTACATCTCGCATCTCTATAACACGATGCCAATCTTCACCTTTTCTTGCTTTGCCTTTATCCACGTAAACAACAAAATGCTTTAGATTTTCCGAGTGAAGTATAATCCTATAAATCTTCTTCTTTTCTGGTAATGTAACAACCACAATAGAATCGTTTCGGATAAAGTCAGCATTGTCATTTAATCTATACGATGTATTCTCTAATGTAAGTACCGCTTGACCTATTGTATCAAGATTTCCATCAATCATTTGTGGGTCCGTTGATTGCACTCCATCCATTAGTGCATAGTTATCACTCCATTCCTGAGGTGCAAAAATCACACTACAACCAGAAATCATTAAGTGAATACACAGGATGTAAAGATAATTCAGGAGTTGATTAAACATAGTTAGATCATTTTTGTTTTGATAGGGTCATAGGGTTTATATGGTATAACACAGATAAGAAATAGGGAATCTTAACTCCCATAAAGACGAGTTTCTTTTTCGCAGTTCAATCTTTCTGATTATTCTATCAGAAAATGCAACTCTGAAAAACAAAATATCAATTAAATTCATTTGACATTGCTATCAAAATACTGCTATAATGTTATGTGGTTATATATTGCTTAACTTAAAATGAGGAACTAAATGAATTCTATTGGTCAAAATTTTGGAGGGGACTGGACAGAGCAAAAATTGGACTGTGTAAGCAAGTACCTACATGCATACACGAAGATTATGAACAACCAGAATTTTAATTTTGCATATATAGATGCTTTTGCTGGAACTGGTTACCGTGAACTAATACTTGATGAAGAAATTAATGAATCACTATTTCCAGAACTTGATTCACAGGAGGTAGTCAACTTTAGACAAGGGTCAGTACGTAATGCATTAGAGGTCCAACCACCGTTCAATAAATATATCTTCATTGAAGAGGATAAAGGGAAATTTACCGAATTAGAGAAACTGAGAGAAGAATATATTATTAGAGAGGAATTCTCAGAAGACAGAATTGAATGTATACGGACTGAGGCAAATGATTATTTGACTGATGCTTGCAAAAAGGATTGGTCACGTCATAGAGCATTAGTTTTTCTTGATCCATTCGGAATGCAAGTAGAATGGAAGACAATTGAATTAATCGCTAAGACTGAAGCAATCGACTTATGGCTACTTTTCCCAATTGGAACTGTTAACAGACTGCTAAAAAGGAATGGTGAAATTAGAACAAACATGCGGAACAAATTGGATATGTTCTTCGGTGAAGACAGTTGGTATGATGTATTCTACAATTTGACCCAGGAACATTCATTATTTGGCGAAGAAGAAAAATGGGAAAAAATTGGAAACATCTTCTACGAAATTGAACAGTATTTCATTAAGCGACTACAGGTCATATTTGCTGGTGTTGCCAACAACCCTCTTGTTCTACGCAATTCGAAGAATGTTCCATTATATTTGTTATGTTTTGCTGTCGGGAATCCGAAAGGATCTACAACTGCACTTAAAATTGCTGAATATATCCTTGACAATCAACCGGATGATCAACAAACACTTCCACTGTTAAAGGAGTAAAAGATGGCAACCTTATCCACAAAAATAGAGTGGACTGAAACTACTTGGAATCCCGTACGTGGCTGCACACGTGTTTCTGAGGGATGTCGTTTCTGTTACGCTGAACGTATTGCAGCAAGGTTTTCTGGTAAGGGGTTGGCTTTCGAAGGATTCGCAAAGCAGACGAAATCAGGTCCTCAATGGACACGAGAAGTTATGCCTGTACATGCCCTACTAAACGAACCACTAAAATGGAAAAAACCGAGACGAATTTTCGTTAACTCTATGAGTGATCTATTTCATGAAAAGATTGAATTGGATTTTATTAGAGATGTATTTTCTGTGATGCAAGCAGCACATTGGCATAAATTCCAAGTCTTAACAAAACGTTCTGCTCGACTATTGGAATACAGTTCAGAACTACCTTGGCCTAGGAATGTTTGGATGGGAGTAAGTGTTGAAGATGACCGGGTGATGGATCGTATAGAGGCTTTGCGTCAAACTGAAGCGAAGGTTAAGTTCCTTTCGCTTGAACCACTCATCGGTCCCTTGCCTGAATTAGATTTAACTGATATAGATTGGGTTATAGTAGGTGGAGAATCTGGCCCTGGAGCACGTGAGATAAAAGAAAAATGGGTTAAAGATATCAGAGATCAGTGCAAGAAAGAAAGTGTGTATTTCTTCTTTAAACAGTGGGGTGGTACGAGAAAGTCCAAAACAGGTAGAGAATTAGATGGACGGACCTATGATGAAATGCCCGATGATTAATCAGTCCTAAGTGCCTCAATGGGGGAAAGCGTTGAGGCTTTGATCGCAGGATATAAACCGAAAGAAATACCAATCAGCGCAGAGAAAGTAATAGATATCAGTACCCATTCTGTAGACACAACGGAGGGCCACTCAGGCACAATCTTGGCGATTTTCACAGCAAGAATTGCCATGCCTTGACCAGCAAATATACCTACAAATATACCTATCAACCCACCTATACCACACATAAAAACTGCTTCCATTATGAATTGAATAAGGATATCAAGTCTCGTTGCACCAAGTGCTTTTCTAAGACCAATCTCACGTGTACGTTCACTCACAGCAACAAGCATCATATTCATTATACCGATACCCCCAACAAGCAGAGAAAAACCTGCAATGCTACCCAAAGCAATCTTTATAACTTTGCTGATTTTCTCCAACTGTGCCATACCTTGTCGCATATCAAATATCCTGACAAAGTCATCTTGATTTCTATGCCGTTTACGAATGACAGCTTTAACCTCTTCAATAGCCTTTGGGACATCTTCTACAGTATTCGCGTAAACGACAATATCCTGGATCCGGTCATTACCAGTGAATCGTTCTTGGGTCGTTGTTACTGGCATAAAGACGAGGAAATCGTAGCTCCATCCAAATCGTAGACTTCTCCCTCTATGTTTCATCGTCCCCACCACAGTAAAACGTTCTGTGTACCTTTTTTTATCCCTTCTACCCCAACGGTCGTAACGTCCATCGCCTCTGGCGATCTTTATCTCTTGTCCTATAGGTGATTCTTCTCCGAATAGAGCAGTAGCAACTTCATCCCCGAGTACACAGACACTCGACGCATTTTCTACTTCTTCGTCCGTAATGAATCTGCCTTCCTGCACCTCCCAATCCATCGCAGTGTGATATGTAGCATCAACTCCGTTATAGCCTGCACGCATTTGGCGTCCTCTTGATGCTTCTATCAGAGCACCTCTCCATTCCGGTATTCTCGGTGTTACGTCCTTGACAGAAGGACATTCTGCTGCTATTGCCAGTACATCACCGTAGTTCATGTATTCATTGCTACGAATTCTAACCCAGTGTGTTCCGACCTGTTTATACCACGTCCTGTAAATTGTAAATTGGTTTGCACCACCCAGTTTTTGAGCATCTTGCATGACGATTTCCTTAGCACCATCCCCGATAGAAATCATCGCGAGAACTGATGCAACACCGATGATAATACCGAGCATAGTCAGTAAAGACCGCATCTTATTTGAGCGCATTGCAGCTAAACCGACAACTAAAGCTTCAAAAATTCTCATCTATTTTCACCAAGATGCTTGTACCCAGACAGCATAAAATTAACACAGGGAAGAATACTTCCATACTAACTTGAACTAATTATACTACTTAATGCATTGAAATTCAATACCGTCAGCAAAATAAGGTTGGACAGTCCAATAGATGCAATTAATATAAAGGGTCTGTGCTAAATTCAGTAACAAGAATCTGGTGGATAGTGTTGAAAACAGAAACCAATAACTGAAACGCGAGAATTTTGATCTATTCTTTTCGGAGTGCATCTATAGGAGATAACATTGATGCTTGTATTGCCGGATACAAACCGAAGGATATACCAATCACAGCAGAAAATAATACAGATATTAAGACCCATTGAGCAGAAAGAACTGCGGGCCATTCTGGAACTATTTTTGCAATTTTGACAGCAAGAACAGACATGCATTCACCTACAATTGCGCCAAGACAGATGCCGATGATTCCACCTATGACACACATCGTTACTGACTCGGAAAGGAATTGGAATATAATATCACGCGGTTTTGCACCGAGTGCTTTTCTTAGACCGATTTCTCGTGTTCTTTCTGTCACGGCAACTAACATCATATTCATTATGCCGATACCACCAACAAGTAGAGAAAAACCAGCAATACTTCCAAGCGCAATTTTTATCATTTTGCTTATCTTCTCTAAATGACGAATACCTTTACGCATTTCATATATTTTGACGAAATTGTCTTCACCTTTGTGTCGGTTGCGGATTACTTCTCTAACTTCTCTTACTGCGTTGGGAACATTCTCAACAGAATTTGCGTAGACAACAATCTCCGGTATCTTGTCATCACCTGTGAACCGTTCTTGTGCCGTTGTAATTGGAAAAAAGACCATGCTGTCAAAACTCCACCCGAAACGTAGACTCCTGCCTCGTGGCATCATCGTCCCAGCAACTGTAAATCGTTCAGTGATTCTTCTTGTACGCCTTCTTCCACGTTCGTTGTAATACCTGACATTTCTGACTATTTTTATCTCTTCACCCAACGGGGAACTATCTCCAAAGAGATCCCTTGCAACTTCTGAACCAAGCACGCAAATTGTCATGGCATTATAAACATCTTCGTCAGAAATGAACCTACCTTCTTTGATTTTCCAGTCCAAGGCATTATGAAATGCTGCATCTACGCCATTATAGCCAGCACGAGTTTGACCACCATTAGGTCCAAGAATTAATGCCCCTTTCCAATCTCGTATACGTGGTGTCACTGCACGCACTGTTGGACATTCAGATTCAATCGCGAGCACATCACCATAATTTAGATATTCTTTGGTGCGGATCGGAATGGTGTGTCTCCCAAGTTTCTTGTGTGAACGTCTGTAGATAGTAAACTGGTTTGCTCCACCAAGTTTCTCGGCATCCTGCAATACAATCTCTTTTGCACCATCACCGATTGCAATCATCGCAAGAACTGCAGCAATACCGATTATAATGCCAAGCATTGTAAGCAGTGAACGCATCTTGTTCGCGCGTATCGCTGCTATACCTATCAATAGACCTTCAAATAAACGCATTCAATCTTCTCAACTTTCAATTACACACAGAAGCATATAATTTAAACGTTACTGAGTCAGATCTGTTTATATAAAGTTCATGGATAATTTTACTGCTAAAAAGTTGTGACTAATTGTAACCGATGAGAATACACAAACGTAATTCGGTATAGTTTGGGAAATAAGGAAGTAGAAAGTTATACAATACGCCAATATGTTTTCTCACACTTGGGGTTTAGTTAATGAATAACAGAGATATGAAAACCACAATGCGAAAAGTGAATACATTAGGCACTTGTTTGATGTGCAGGTATTATCCGCGTGTTGGACTTGGTGGACATATCTTAAACATAGTTAACTATAAATTATCACCCCCCCCCTCACCCAAATTTCACATTCGTTAATATTTCAGAGTTACAAAGCGATATCACAGACATTCGTGTCTGCGACTTTTTCGTGCCCGTACATTTCGTCGCGGGTTTTTGCTGTTGCTGCATTGGAGAACGTTTCAATGCTTCTTATCTGTGTTGTGCAAACACACTATGCATAATACAGAATCTTAACATATAGTTTTATCTGTTTATTAATTATTGTTGATACACAAACGGAGACGTGCTAAAATTTAGCACATCTCCTTTGTAAAATCTATCGTCTTTGAAAAGGAGATTTCAAAATGTTATTGAGTTTGAAGTTCAAGATAACCTTCGCTGTAGCAATACTCGCTATGCTTGCTTTCTTCAGTTTTGTTGGTAATAGTGATGCACGAGAAATTCTGGACTTAGGTCCCCACAATGGAGATTCAAACATTGTTTGGGGATTTGGATATGGTGCAAGCCATAGATCTACCGTGAATACCGATGAACCGTTTTATTGTGTATGGTGGTACATTGATGACGTTCTTGCAGGATGGAGTGATGGTAGTAATATCAAGACTCAAGCAAGTATAACTTTCGACGGGTTTTTTGGAAGCGTTGCCGGTACCGAATATGTTATTAAAGCAGAAGTTGGTTGGTTAGATGATAATGGTGATGCAGAAATTGTTAGTGAATCTTATACAATCACGGTATATGAACCCTTCCATATTTTGGTAATGCGTCCTGAGGCCTGGTGCTATAATCCTGTAGGAACAGACATGTATGAAGATTATGATGTGTTTGAATCCTTAACCCATGAGGCTTATGTGAGCACATCAGATCCGTATCAGAGAGTCGATTGGTATGCCAGCAAAGTAGGCGAGGATAGATCAGAACCTACCCATACAACAATGGGTGATGGTGTCAGTACCTATGCTTCCTTTAATCCTTCCTCGCTCAGCGGCTCCCTCGGAGGAACAGATTATACAATCAAGGCAGTAGCATGGTATACAGATGATGATGGTTTTTCATATTCTTTCACTCAAACTTATCAGCTTACTGTCTATGAACCGTATTATACTTATGATGTAGATAAACTTGATGTAAATGGTAAACCGGACCCCGATATCCCAGAGGTCCAAGGATATTCAGAAATTACTCGATACTACCGGTCCGGTGACGACATGATACTCAATTATTATGTATCTGCATCCTATACTGAAGATGCTGATAAGTCGTTTACGGGGGTTGTTGAGATCAAAAACACGATTCATGGGTTGGATGAAGACACATATGATTATACTGACATCTCAGCCTTAGACAAAGACAATCGTTTTTTTTCTGGTCCCTTCAATTCCGATGATGACTTCACCCTCACTGCATCATTTAGCAGCGGAACAACGGGTTGGGAGTACGATTGTGAGGCGTATGTCAGACTCACAATAAAACGAAATTTTGCTGATGATGAGGACGATTACTATCTTAACAGACGTTTTACCATAGAAAAATAGTAATTACCCCAAGTTGCTACATAAGTAGCACGAACTTTTAGTTTGTGTCAAAAGGGCGCAAACTAAAAGTTCACGCTACAAACACAGATATAATAAAAGGAGGTTATAGATGCGTATTCTACTTGTGAGTTGTTGTCTTATCCTACTGCTTCTTTCACAAGCACATATCCACGCCAAAATACTTTTTGTGTCAGAGGATCCCTTGACAGATAGAAGTTTTTTGTATGTCATGGATGACGATGGCAGTAACGTCACGCGACTCTCTCACCAAGATCTTTCACGTTTTCCCCGTTGGTCTCCAGATGGGAAACAGATTGTGTTTTATAGGCGAACTGAGAAGAATTCAAGCAAATCCAACATCTTCATCATGAATGCAGAGGGGAGATATCTTAGACAACTGACATTCTCTAACAATAATAATCACCCCTCGTTTTCACCCGATGGCAAATCTATTGTTTTCAATTATGATGAAATCACTCCAGATGGGAATGACTTCGTGTCTTATATCTGCTTGATGGATCTTGAAAGTGGGATTGTCAAAAAGATCGCCAATGTCAACGCTAATAATCCTACTTTTTCCCCTGATGGTAGACACATTGTGTTTTCGGGGGTTCCTAACTTCCGGGAGAACGGGGCAAATGTCTGGATTATGAGTGCTGATGGCGGTAATTTACGCGAACTTTTACCCCCATTAGCACAAGGCTTGCCACACATTCACCAGGGGTTCCCAAAAATTTCTCCAGATGGCAAGCATTTACTTTATTTTCATGCCGCAGTTACGTTTACACGGGTAGGTAACGTAATC
>VXOP01000371.1 GCA_009839975.1 Candidatus Poribacteria bacterium | reverse complement strand
AAAAACTTTGATAAGGATTTCGCAAAATCCATCTTATCAGAGTTAGAAAAAGAGACAGAATAACACGTAAACCTATCTATCCATTCACCTCACAGGCAGGTATATTGCTTATACCTGCCTTTTTTCGCGTAGAATGAATTCTACCATTGATATCTATTGAGTTTGCCTACTGTTGACTGCAAAAGGCAAGTGAAAGCTCAACCGAATATCAGAATGTTCCAATCGCGGAATTGTCCATCTTCCAGAATTGTTTTTATTCAGTCCCGATTATGTAACCTTTTCAACAAAATTACATTCTTACATATAAAAGGTAGTATAATCTTGTTAAGGAACTCATAAAAACGGTGATAGAAATGGATAAAATCCATGACGAAGATTACATAACTAACAATTTAGACAACACCGATGAAGGAACATTCGAAATCCTCTATCACCGTTACGAAGGTCCTCTCCTCAGTTTCTTCTACAGACGCGTTGACAACTGGGAAACCGCACAAGACTTAGTACAAGAGACATTTATTAAAGTCCATCAAAATCTCAGCACGTTACGTAATCCTAAGAGTTTTTCAAGTTGGTTGTTTAGTATTGCACATCAACTTGTGGCAGCACACTTCCGGAACATAGAAACAAAACTTGAAATCACTTCAATTGAAGGAAATCCTGAAGCCTATCTGGTAGACCTTGAACATCGTTCTCCCATTTATCGTATTATCGCAAAAGAACAGTTGGAGATTGTCCATGCATTAGCACAACGACTACCGAAATCCGAACAAGAGGTATTTGATCTGAAACTGGCAAGTCCGAAAATGCCACTAGACGAAATCGCAGATGCTCTGAATATAGCATTGTCAGCAACGAAAGTGCGGTTACATCGAGCAAAAAAGAGAATTCGCAATTGGATGAAAGCAGAATATCCCGGAGAATTTGATAACATATTTCGTAAAGAAGAAAATATACAGACAGACTAATTCGGTAAAAGCACACAAAGATGTAACCTTTTCAACCGATTTGCATTCTTACTCTAAAAGGAGAACACAAATGACACCGCAAGAGGTCAAGGAATTACTAAAATCCTTAATCGCAGAACAAAAACTACCAATTAACATTGTTGACATATTGCCAAACGACAATTCAGATGGAAAGGATTATACAACCGAGACACGCGTAAAAGACGTGATACATCAATGGAACTCGGATGGTAAAATCCACACACAACCCCCCGGAGAAGGTTCCATTATGAAATTCTACACGAAAACCGATGCAGACGCTCCGTTAGATGAGTTTTTGGATTATTTCAAAATTGTTCCTTTTCTTGAATCTGTTATTGCTGATAAAGAAATGGCTATCAGATATACAGATTACGGTTTTAGATTGGTCACATTACATGAAGAAGACACATCACGCTACCCCATAAAAATCTTGCACGGTGGATTTCTAATAGAGAAAACGACAGAGGGAAAAATTAGCACATCTCAGCTTGAAGGTATAGCAGATCGTTTTGAGAAAATTCTAAAAGAGAAACGCACAAAGGCGAAACTGCTACATAGAGGTTTCAAATTAGAAAAGGAGTCTGAACAGACCTTACCGCTTGCACAAGTCAAACAGATCACAAAACTCATAGATGAAACCCTAAATATAAACTATGTGATGGATTCCTACAATTTCACAGCAGGTTCAGGGAAAGAGACACCAAATATGACCGAATGCAATAGCGCAAATATTCGCATTTCGTGTTGGCGTTATAAACACCGTCACTGGTAAGTTTTCAGCATGAACCTGGAAAACACCCCGCAAGGCAGACAGTAAAGGAGGAAAAACCGTGAAACCTAATGAAGTATATGAAATACTCAGATCCATAATTCAGGAACTCGCACTACCGGTCGACGTGGGTGATGGTCGCACACTCTTGATTGTGGAAGGTCCTGAACAAACAGCAAAGCAGTATAAAGAAACAATATTAAAGCACTGGCAGGGAGAAGCTGCATTGGATGCATATCTGAATAAAAACAGGATAGATGGATACTGGCGGATGACCCACAGAAGCACGTTATCTGATATACACAATAAGGTTGAAAAACTCGCAATAGCCACGCACCGAGTGGTAGAAGTTAAAGAGGTATTACAATCCCTAATTTCTGAACGGCAACTACCATTTGAAATCTATTACGACAATATAAAGATAGCAATTCTTCCAGATGATCCATCAATCTATCAAAGTGACGATATGATAGAATTAGAAACCGTAATACAAGAAATGCCTCAAGATTCTTTACCTGAAGAATTTGACATAAAAGCATACATTCGGCACGGCGGATTTGAACTCTATCAAGAGGAAGATTACATTGATGTGGATTTTTCGCTGGTTCAACAAGCAGCACAACGGTTACAGTCAGAAATAGAAAAGCACGGACTACAGGTAAGACTACTACATCAAGGATTTGTGTTAATAAAGGATCGTAAAATAGAGATACACATTTCTGAAGCTGAAGAGTTGGCATTTCGCCTCACGGTTATGACAGGTATCAACTATCGCATTCTTAGCTACGGTATGGGACCAAATGAAGGTATAAAACCTGGATGGACTAACGAAATAAACTGGCAAGAAGCAGACTTATTGAACGACAGAGCATACCCTTATGCATAAACAACAAAAAACAATAGGAGAGGAGAAAACAAAATGACTTATGTAATTTGCGAACCTTGCATTGATGTTAAAGACCACGCATGTGCTGAGATCTGTCCTGTGGAATGTATACATCCAATGCGTGATGACCCCGAAAACCCCGATAAATTTGATGAAGAAGAACAGTTGTATATTGATCCAGAGGAATGTATTGATTGTGCTATATGTGAACCGCAATGTCCCGTCGAGGCTATTTTCATTGAGGAAGAAGTCCCTGAAGAGTGGGAACATTTCATACAAATAAACGCAGATTATTTTCAAGAATAAAACAATATTTGACATTTTGTGAAAATAGGATATAATAATAGGAGAAGAAAATGACTTATGTGATCTGTGAACCGTGTGTTGATGTAAAAGATAGTGTGTGCGTTGATATATGTCCCTGTGATTCCATTCGTCCACATCCATTGGATGAATCTGATGAATATAACGAAGTAAATCAGCTCTACATCGATCCCGATACATGCATTGAATGTGGCGTATGTGAACCTGAATGTCCCGTTGAAGCGATCTTTTTTGAAGACGATGTCCCTGAAAAATGGGAACATTACATTGAAATAAACGCTGATTATTACAAAAAACAGAAAAACGGCGTATAAGTTGATAAATTGTATGATATAATTTAATAGAAAGGAGATTCTATTATGACTTATGTAATTTGCGAACCTTGCATCGACGAAAAAGACAGTTCGTGTGTTGATGTCTGTCCTGTTGATTGCATACATCCCCATCCAACGGATGCAGAAGAGGAATTTGAAGAGGTCGAAATGCTCTACATTGATCCCGAAGAATGCATCGATTGTGGCGTATGTGAGCCAGAATGTCCCGTTGAGGCGATCTTCATGGAAGAAGATGTTCCAGAAGAATGGGAGCATTTTATTGAGATAAACGCTGCATATTTTGAATAGAACACCTCAAATATAAAGGTGTAATCTCGCAACATCAGATGGTTGGTGTGCTTACACAGCGCATCAACCATTTGTCATTTAATAAAGGTGAAGATGATAGTCTCATCAAGTATGAGGATTAAATGAGTACCTTGACAATGGCACTATTGTAAGGTATAATAGAACTTAATCTAAAGTTTTACACAAGGAGCCATTCATGGAAAAAATACAGACTGTTGAAATTGAATATTATAGCAGGTTGATGAAGATATTCGGTTAGGTAGGTGCAAGGATATATAAGACTACCCCTCATGGATAAGGAGATGATCATGGAACAGATTTACACAACAATAATACATGACCAAGACGGTGTTGATGAATATAATGTTCACATACAGAAAAACGGTGATGGTTGGATTGGAAAGATTCAAGAGTTTCCAGAAATTACATGTGAAGAGAATACTAAAATATTACTTGTGAAAACACTTGAAGAAAAACTTCAAAGTGTATTAGAGGCTAAAGCAGAAGCATGGGACAAGCAAATTGAAGAGGATATAAAAGCCGGCAAACTAGATCATCTTGGGGAAAAAGCAATTGAGGATTATCGGAAAGGTAGGTGTACCGATCTATAAAACTACCCCGGATTTTTGGGTAAGATATCGCAACCTTTCACCAGCAGTACAACAACTTGCAGACGAGAAATTTCAAATCCTCAAGAATAATCCAAGGCATCCATCATTAAATCTCAAGAAAATAGGTAAATATTGGGTAGCAAGGGTCGGCACTAATTATCGTGTACTTGCTCGCGAGGAAGATGGTAACCTTGTATGGTTTTGGATCGGTAAGCACGATGAATACATGAGAATCCTCCGCACAGGTTATTGAATTCACTGACAAACATACGCAAATCTAACAAGCAAACATGCTAACAATCGGAAATCTAAACATTCAAAATTTCCCACTGCTACTGGCACCAATGGAAGATGTCAGTGATCCGCCATTTCGCGCCGTCTGCAAAGAGAACGGGGCAGACCTGATGTATACAGAATTCATCTCCTCAGAGGCACTTATCCGGGACGCTGCAAGAAGCGTTGCAAAATTAGACATCTTTGAATACGAAAAACCGATTGGTATCCAGATATTTGGACATGATATTGAAGTTATGCGAGAATCTGTTGAAATCACTGAACGCGTCCAACCCGATATTATTGACATCAACTATGGATGTCCAGTGAAAAAGGTGACATGCAAAGGTGCAGGTGCAGGGATTCTTCAAGACATACCCAAAATGGTTAAGATGACTGCTGAAATGGTGAAAGCCACAACGCTACCCGTCACTGTAAAGACACGTTTAGGCTGGGACGATAACACGAAATACATCGTTGAAGTAGCAGAACGACTCCAAGATGTTGGTATCCGTGCAATCGCAATCCACGGTAGAACACGAAAACAGATGTATAAAGGGGATGCCGACTGGACACTCATCGGAAAAATCAAAGACAATCCACGCATGAATATACCCGTTTTTGGTAACGGAGATGTAGATAGTCCTCAAAAGGCGAAGAGAATGCGTAAGCAATTCGGGGTAGATGGCATAATGATTGGACGTGCTGCAATTGGAAATCCGTGGATTTTCAATGAAATAAAACACTACTTTGCTACAGGTGAACTACTTCCCGCACCTACTATTGACGAACGTATCGCTGTCTATAGAAAACATTTAGACTTTTCTATTAAGTGGAAGGGGTTAAAACTCGGATTACTTGAGATGCGTAGACATTATACGAACTACTTTAAAGGCATTCCTCATGTCAAACCGTTTCGCAACCGACTTGTAACATGCGATAGTTATGATGGCGTGTTAAGTATCGTGGAAGAACTACGACACCATGCATACCGAGCCGAAAAACATAGATACCATTTTGCTTACGACCCTATATGTAATTGAATTTATTTGACTAAAAATGTATATATCATTATTATTTACTTAAAAACTAAATAAGGACTTCGTATGAAAAAAATACCATTTATGAAACTTAGTGGTGCTGGTAACGACTTCGTTATCATCAACAACCTAAATAAAACCATTGATAGCACAAGCCGGGACTTCATGTCATTCGTTACGAAGGTTTGCCAACGTAGAATGTCAGTCGGGGCTGATGGCATTCTCCTTGTAGAATCAGCAGAAGATGTTGCCCCAGAAGATGTTGCCCCAGAAGATGTTAACTTTAGGATGCGCTATTACAACGCCGATGGTGGTGAAGTAGAAACCTGTGGTAACGGTGCAAGGTGTATCTCAAAATTTGCTTACCTTAACGGGATCGTATCAGAAAAGATGCGTTTCCTGACGAATGCAGGAATTTATGAAGCAGAAGTAGTCGGTGACAACGTTAAAGTAGGTATGAGCGACCCAACGGACATTCGGATAAATGTCCCATTGAATCTGAAAGACGGTGTGCATACCGTGGGTTTTGCAAATAGTGGTGTGCCACACGTCGTTTTCTTTGTTGACGATTTAGAAAGTACTGATGTGTTTGACCTTGGACAGCAAACACGTTATCACAACGACTTTAAACCTGCTGGTACAAATGCAAATTTCATTAACATTCACTCACAAGAATTGATTGAAATACGTACCTATGAACGGGGGGTTGAAAATGAAACCCTCGCTTGTGGTACCGGTTCAATTGCATCAGCTATCGTTTCAGCAAAATTAGGCAAAGTGCAATCTCCTGTCTCTGTAAAAACAGCAAGTGGCGTTATTCTAAAGATCCATTTTGAATTAGAAGATAATACGGCAAAAAACGTCTATCTTGAGGGGGATGCTCGCGTGATATTTGTTGGTGAACTCACACCAGAAGCATGGCAGTATTAAGTACGGGTTGTAAATATTGATTTAGCATACATTCTTGTCAACATAACAATCTTGATGGAGGGAATTATATGTTTGAGGGCTCTTTTGTTGCACTCGTCACACCCTTTAAGGACGATGATTCGTTAGATGAAGCGAAACTCAAGGAACTGATTCAGTTTCAGATTGAAGGCGGCACACACGGCATCGTCCCGTGTGGAACAACAGGGGAATCCCCCGCGCTCTCTGAAGTTGAACATGATCGGGTCATAGAAATCACGGTTGCAGAAATTAACGGACGCAAACCTGTTATTGCGGGTACAGGCTCCAACTCAACAACACGAACCTTACGCGCAACGCAACATGCAAAAGCTGCCGGTGCAGACGCTGCACTGATTGTCACCCCGTATTATAATAAGCCGACACAAGAGGGATTATACGCACACTATATGAAAATCGCAGACTCGGTTGACATTCCGATTGTTGTCTATAACGTTCCTGGCAGATGTGGAACTGATATTCTCTCACCAACGATCGCACGCCTTGCTGAACACCCAAACATCGTAGCACTAAAAGAGGCAACAGGTGAACTCAAACGTGCAAGTGAAGTCGTAAGTCTATGTCCCGATGATTTTGTTGTCCTCTCAGGTGATGATGTCAACACTTTACCGATCATGGCAGTGGGCGGAAAAGGTGTCATTTCAGTGGTCGCAAATATCGCTCCAGCAGACATCGCAGACATGTGTAATGCTTTCAATACAGGTAATCTTGAACTGGCACAGAAACTACACTATAAAACCTTACCGTTAGCAGTGAACCTATTTATTGAGACAAATCCAATTCCTGCTAAAACGGCATTAAACTTAATGGGTAAGCTCAACGGAAAAGTACGTCTTCCCCTTGCACCCATGGAACCGAAAAACCTTGAATCTCTCCGTAGAACACTTGTGGAAACTGGACTGATATAACACTATCAATATCGGTAAATCACCTGACTATCATCATGCTGTAAGTCATATAATTGCTTCAACGCTCATTGTGAGAAACTTTAGTTTTATTGATCTATTTGCTGGAATAGGTGGGATGCGTATCCCATTTGAAAGATTAGGTGGAACATGTGTGTTCAGTTCCGAATGGGATAAACACGCCCAAAAAACTTATGCTCATAATTTTGGCGAAACGCCTGCTGGGGACATCACCAAAATACATGAAGCAAATATCCCTAATCATGATTTACTATTAGCTGGTTTTCCTTGTCAACCTTTCAGTATTATCGGGGACAAGCTAGGTTTTGAAGACACACGAGGCACTCTATTTTTTGATATCGTCAGGATCTTAAAAAAGAAACAACCAAGTGCATTTCTACTTGAAAATGTTAAACAACTGTTTACCCATAACAAGGGACGAACCTTCTCGATCATGCAAGAACAATTGTATCGTTTAGGTTATACTACCTACCACAAAGTGTTAAATGCTCTTGATTTTGGATTACCACAGAAACGGGAACGTATATTTATTGTCGGTTTCCAATCACCGATAGCATTTGAATTTCCTACATCTATTGGGAGGTACAAACCACTATCAGAGATTCTGGAACCAGATGAAGATATTGAATCAAGTCTATATGCATCTATGCACATCCAAAATTCAAGGCGCGAAAAATGTAAATGTATACCTTTTTTTCCATCTATCTGGCATGAAAACAAAGGAGGCAATATATCAGTATTACCCTATTCCTGTGCATTAAGAGCAGGTGCATCTTATAATTACCTATTAGTAAATGGTATTCGACGACCATCTAGTAGAGAAATGCTGCGTCTCCAAGGTTTTCCTGAAAATTTTGAAATTATTGGGAACCAAACACAATTTAGAAAACAGATTGGAAATAGTGTCGCTGTTCCTGTTGTAAAAGCAATTGCAGAAAACATGCTTAATGCACTTCAGCATCAGAAACCTGCAAGACAACCAGAGGAACAACTGTTTCTCTTTTAGAAAAGAAGCAATTATATCTCTTATGGATAATGAAACTGCAAAAAGACAACTTGATAAAGTTATAAATAGGGCATGTGACTAATACAATAAACCTAGCCAACAAGACTAAGAGGAATGTCGTTTACGGTATTGAGGTT
>VXOP01000061.1 GCA_009839975.1 Candidatus Poribacteria bacterium | reverse complement strand
GCACCTACCGAGTTTGGGATATTGAGAATTACCGAATTAATAACTTAATCTTCATAAAGTTTGTGCTACAATTCACGCCTATCGGATACGAAAATGGCGTGGGTGAACGCATCCGAAATGATTAATCAAACTTACGTTATACTAAGAAACAACATTCATACACTATATTAAAGTCGTCAATCAAAAAGGACATATATGCCGATTGTATCTCACAAAGTTCTAAGAGAATTTGTCTACAATATCTATAAAGAAGCAGGGGGCACCGATGAGGACGCACGAATTGTCAGCGACCATGTCGTTGACTCCAATTTAGCAGGACACGATTCACACGGAGTCATCAACGCACCTAACTATATCGGTGGAATGGCTGGAGGACCCTCAGCTGAAAAAATGGAAATCGTCAGGGAAAGTGGTGCAGCAACGGTCATTAACGTCAATGGTGCATTGGGTATGGTTGCAGCGCGAAAAGCCATGGAGATGGCAGTCGAAAAAGCAAAAAAATGTACAATTGGTGCAGTCGGGCTCCATCGCTGTGGACACGCTGGTAGGATGGGTGAATATCCACCTATCGCAGCACATGCGGGAATGATCGGAATCGTACTCCTAAATGGTGGCGGAAGGTTCATGCATCCACACGGCGGCACATCACGTAGACTTCCACCTAACCCGATCGCAATATCCGTTCCCCGCGCACATGGAGAACCGCTACTACTGGATATGACCCTCAGCGTGGTAGCAGGTGGAAAACTTCTCGTACAATCTGCACGAGGCGAATCAATACCTGAAGGATGGATGATTGATACTGACGGTAACCCGATAACAGACCCTAATGACTTTCGCGAACGATCAAATGACACAGCAGTTATGCCACTCGGAGGATTTCAATTTGGACATAAAGGTTTCGGTCTTGCGGTGATGATAGATGCCATTGCAGGCGGATTATCCTGGGCAGGATGTAGTCGGGAAAGTCCTACACGCGGCGCAAGCGGCATTGTCATGTTTGCGATTAATATATCAGATTTTATTGATTTAGTAGATTATGAACAGGAAATAGAATATCTTGTAGAATGGGTAAAATCGTCCGCACGGATGCCAGGAATTGACGAATTATACGTTCCCGGTGATTTTGAACAAAGAAACCGTGAAAAACGAATGAAGGAAGGTATTCCAATCGAACAACCAACATGGGATAGACTCGTAGAAGCAGCCAATCGATATAAAGTTAATGTACCAACAGTAAATAACCGTTAGTAGGGGTTGACCCATTTTTAGATGTGCAACCCGCAGCAATTCACTATGTATTGAAGGAGATATCATGAGATACACAACAGTTCTGTCAATACTACTTGTAACCGTCTTAGGATGTGCTGTACTAAACCAACCAACATTTCAGATCGAACCTTCACAACTCTCCAGTATGACAAATCCTCAACTCGTGGATGGAAATTTAGATACAGTCAGTACCTTTGCTGTTAATGGACAGATAGAGAAAAAATATCGCACATTCGACAGAAAAATGCGGGATGGAATACAAGCAGAAAGAAGGTATACAACATCGGTCAAAGGAAGCTACAGAACACATGCTGTAATTAAGTTGAATGAACCTACATACATCTCTTATGTAGAGGTATATCCTGAATCACGCATTCCCAAATTAGCATTGACGACAACATTAGAAGACCCACCCCGTTTTGATACTTCATTTGATGTAGTTCGCGATAAACAGCATACCAACGTTGAAGGCAAACGACCCGTCAGAATTAAAATCAATAGAGAGATTCTTTACCTACGCTTAACTGCCGACGGTATTGAGGATAGACAGAATTCTATACGTGACAAAAATGACGAAGACAAGCTAATTCAGATTCCACTAAAAGGTGCAGAAATTCGTGAAGTGAAGTTTTTTTCTCGGTAGAAATTGGAAAGGAATACAAATTACCTTTGTCCATCTTAGAATATCCTTGAATTGAATTCAATGAAATTGTATAATAGCAGCAAATATTAGTTAGTTTTCTGGTTGAGTATTTTAAAGTCCTATTTTACGATCTTTACATGTGTCTCCACTTAAAGCTCTACAAAACCGTATTGTATCAACACAATACTTTCTTGGAGGATTAAAAACCGATTGCAAAAGCAAGCAATAATGGGTGTCCCTATACAGAACAATGCTGAAGTTCAAGCACTCTTCGGTGAAAGCGATGCTTTCTTAAGAATCATTGAAGAGGATTTTGATGTGCGTGTGGTGCTGAAAAGCGACAGCATCGCTGTTCTTGGTGATAACCCGAAAGAAGTCAATAGAGTGGTAACGGTGTTGGAATCGCTGCTTCACCGGATAAGAAAAGGGGAACGAATTCAAGCTACTGATGTCAACTACGTTATTCGGGCATCAGGAACTGATGAACAGAACATAATCAATGATGGTCATGTAGAGTCTATACCTGTATTCTCAAAACGTGGTGTCATACGACCAAAAACCGCTGGACAGAAACGGTATGTTGATGCGATCAAAAACAACGACCTTGTATTCGGAATTGGTCCCGCAGGTACAGGAAAAACCTACTTGGCAATGGCAATGGCTGTTTCAGCTCTCAAAAACGGACAGGTCAGTCGTATCATATTAACGCGACCCGCAGTTGAAGCTGGGGAACGACTCGGATTCCTGCCCGGTGATATAGCGGCTAAAGTAGACCCATACCTGCGACCCCTATACGACGCACTGTATGATATGATGCCACCAGATACGCTTGACAGTTATATTGAACGCAATATCATAGAAGTCGCGCCAATAGCATTCATGCGGGGTAGAACGCTCAATAACTCTTTTGTTGTACTTGATGAAGCACAAAATGCCACTATTGAACAGATGAAGATGTTCCTAACACGACTCGGATTCGACTCAAAAGCTGTGGTTACAGGAGACATCACACAGACTGACTTACCAACGCACAAAGTCTCCGGACTCGCAGACGCACAAGATATACTCAGTGGGATTAAGGGGATACACTTCATTTACTTCTCAAAGGTTGATGTTGTTCGACATGAACTGGTGCAACGTATCGTTGAAGCCTATGAAAAATCAAAACCACCACCAAATGTTAGACAAATATTAGCGGAATCAGATGAAAAACCTGAAGGATAACCCGTTTGATTGATATCAGGAATAACACGACGCATTCTGAGTTTGATTTTAGTATCATCCATCAAGCAGCATTTCTTACTTTGTCAGCACATAAATCAGAAGGTTATGAATTAAGTGTCTTGCTCACAAACGATGATCACATAGCCGAATTAAATCAGGAATATCGCAGTATAGATTCACCAACAGATGTATTAGCATTTCCAATGCTTGAAAATGATGACAACAGTCTCATCAATTCAAAGATTCTTGGTGACGTTGTTATATCTTTAGAAACAGCAGAAAGGCAAGCGAAAACTGAGAAACATCCACTTGAGGATGAAGTTGCATTTCTAACTGTTCACGGGATATTACATCTGCTTGGATATGACCATCATACACCAGAAGATGCACGTAAGATGTTCAGCGAACAGACTGCTATACTGCAAAAGATGCAAGTTAATATTAAAAGTACATATCAAAGTCGGGAATCGGAGTTCAGATCAACGGTATGAATGCCAGTTAGGGACTCCCCGCATATAAGTCATAAGTCAAATTATAGTAAAGTTAATAATTAATGAGATATTTCACCCCATACAACGATAACGAAGAACACCGTAGGGGCGAGGTCACCTCGCCCGTTGTGGAGCCAGTGCATATTTTAACTGGCATTAATTCTATAGTTCACTATAATAGTCAAATTCACCACGAACTTATCACTTTTCATACAATTAGGATTTTATGGAGGTGTGATTTCCCATTTGGATGACCTACACATAGCTATTAGATTAGTAATTTTAGGTATTCTGCTGATTTTAGGTGCACTGTTCTCTGCAGCCGAAGCGTTGCTTGCGAGATTAACGCGTTCAGATATTATAGATTTTGCAGAGGAAGGTGGAAAAAGATACGAGGTGCTGACATCTCTATTACATCACCCACGGCGATATTCTCTGACCATCATTACTGTCAAGACGCTCTTAATGGTGGCGATCTTGATCTTCTTCATGAAGTTCTGGTTTTGGGATAGTCACATCTGGTTGGGAGCTGCCCTCGCAGTATTACTTCTTGTCGTTTTCACTGAATTGTTTCCTAAAAACTACATCCAGAACAGTCCCAGCGGAACGATCATTCATGCATTACGTGTCCTAAGAATCGTTTACTGGGGTGGAATCTTTATTTTCTATCCTATAAGATTCTTGGTAAATCTCGTCGTACGTATCAGTGGTCGCAAAATAACACCTGTACAGGATAGTATTGTTTCACCAGAAGTATTAGAAACACTTGATATCGTAGCGGAAAGTCAGGATATCTTGGGACCCGACAACTTGGAGATGATTTCACGTATCTTGGACTTACCTGATAAAGTTGTCAGAGAAATAATGGTTCCAAGAACAGATATGGTATGTCTTGAGGTAAACACCACTGAAGATGAAGTACTGCAGACGACAATCGCATGTAGACATACACGCATTCCAATCTACGAAGAGACTATTGACAATATAATCGGTATTTTACATGTAAAGGATATGTTGAATTGCTGGGCAGAAAAAAAACCTATCAACCTGACAGAACTGATTGTTGATCGCACACCCTTTTTTACGCCAGAAAGCAAAAATATCTCTGAACTGTTCAGAGAACTACGAGCACATAAACAACATATTGCCGTTGTCATTGATGAATATGGGGGAACTGCAGGAATTGTTACCCTTGAGAACATTATTGAGGAAATTGTAGGTGAAATTCAGGACGAAGATGAAGCTGATGAACAGGATACATTCGTTCAGATCAATTCTAATACATACTCAGTTGATGCCAGACTTAATCTTGCAGAATTAAACGAAAAAATCGGAACAGAACTTGAAGCGGAAAATATAGATACTATCGGTGGATTCTTAGTTAACAATATGGGACGAGTGCCTGAAAAAGGCGACGTTTTTACGCATCGAGGGATACGATTCACTATCCTTGAAGCAGACGAACGCAGAATCACCAGAATTAGAATCCAGATGCAATGACCAATACTGAAATCGCAGATTCGGATGAAAGAAATTGCGTATCAAAACGTATGACATCCACACTACTATACTCTCAAATGTCAAGGTAGCTGAAGATCATTATCTTTTACGTTGTAAATGTCCAGAGATTGCACAGAATGCGTTACCCGGGCAATTTGTCCATGTCTTAATTTCAAGTGGTCCAGGAATGCTTCTCCGAAGACCGTTTACTATTTACACGGTGGAAGATGATGAAATAACCATGCTATATCAGATTATTGGTCAGGGAACACAGCAACTCTCAGAAATGTCAATAGGGACAACAATACAAGTGCTAGGCCCCTTAGGAAACACGTTTGATATTGAGGACACATTGGATCCCGCAATCATTGTGGGTGGAGGTGCAGGTATCGCTTCTTTGATGTTGCTGGCAGTTGTCTTAAAAGAACGTAGTATTCCGACAATCGCCTTAGTCGGTTCACAAAACAAAAGAAGACTCTTAAGTGTAGATGATCTCAGAGCAATCAGTGTGCCTGTGCATATCGCTACCGATGATGGCAGTGTTGGTCATCACGGTTTTGTTACAGACATACTTACAGGTTTGTTAACTAAGCAGGACTTACACCACCCTATCATTTACGCTTGTGGACCCCACGGAATGCTTGCAGCTGTAGCAAAAATCTCAACAGAGCATAAAATGCCAACACAGGTTGCTATGGAGAATCGAATGGGGTGTGCTATGGGTGTATGTCTCGGCTGTGTCTGTCCAGTTCGGATAAATGAAAACCTGATTGACTATCAACGCGTCTGTACAGAAGGTCCAGTCTTTAATGCAGCAGAAATAGCATGGGAAATATAATATGGTGGATTATGGAATCATTTATACATTATCAATACTACCCAGGCCGGTAGGTGCGATTTCCTAATCGCACCGGGACCTACTATGAAACTGTTTAGGGCAAATCCAGTGCAATAAGGATATCGCACCTACCGGGGAGTGGAAATGTGTAATTATTTTCATATTTCACCATAGATAAATATAAACTTATGAAAACATCATTCTACGAGAACATTGCAGAGCTGAGTTTACAAGGTGAAGTACTTACGGATGCTCATTGTGATAAGATTCTATCAGCACCTGAAATAGACTTACTACCGTTGTTAAATGCAGCCTATAAAATTCGGAAAAAATACTTTCAAAACAAAGTTCAATTGCATGTCTTGAATAATGCACAGAATGGTCTATGTCCAGAAGATTGTCACTATTGTGTGCAAGCAAAAACTGCAACAACAGACATTGATACATACTCCCTAAAACCTGAGTCAGAGATATTGGCTGAAGCTGAACGTGCATATCAATCTGGCGCATACCGTTACTGCATCGTCATGAGCGGTAGGGGTCCTTCTCCAAAGAGAGTAGAGCAGCTTGCAGGGTTAATACAGTCCGTAAAAACGAAATACCCTTTAGAGGTATGTCTCTCCGTTGGATTAATTGACAAAACTGCAGCGAAAACACTAAAAGAAGCAGGTTTGGACAGATTAAACCACAATCTCAACACATCGGAATCCTTTTATCCCAAAATATGCACCACACATACCTATCAGGATAGAATGGATACCTTACAAGCAGTGCAAACGGTGGGTCTTGCAAGTTGTTCTGGTGTGATTGTCGGTATGGGTGAGGAAGATGCTGATCTGATTAGAGTAGCCAAAGAACTTCGAGGATTAGAAGTCGCCTCAATTCCTGTCAATTTTTACTTACCAATTGACGGGAATCAAATTAAAACGCCACCATCATTAACCCCCGAATATTGCCTACGTGTCCTATGTTTATATCGTTTTCTAAACCCAGAAGCAGAAATCCGTGTTGCCGCAGGTAGAGAACACCATCTGCGTGGTATGGAGGTAATGTCTCTTTATCCAGCAAATTCTATGTTTGTTGAGGGATACTTAAATGCAATAGGTAAAGAAACGACACGGACACTGCAGATGATAAAGGACGCAGGATTTTCCATTCAAACAAACGGAGATATATCAGACGCACGCCATACTGAACAGGAAAGAGTGCTTTTAAAAGAATTAGAACTACTCCGTCCGCGCATGGAATCTGATACATAACCTAATAGCAGTCGCAACTTTCCTCTCTAAGATCCAAAGTCATTTGAATAGACTGAGGTGGTGCTGCAACGAATCCGCGATTAGTTTTAATTTTATCAGAGTCTATACGCCTCATGTCATCTGGTATTACAAAGGAGGACTTCAACGCCTCCCAATCTTTGTTAGCAATTGTAACAATTTCGCCAAGATAAAAACTCACCCAAATATCTTCAATTTTAGAGTTTGCGGTTTCTTGTGCTAATTTATTTCTGGTGATTTCTACATATTCAGCGTCAATATCTATACCGATGACGTTCCTTCCCAATCTTGCAGCAGCAACAGCAGTTGTACCAGTTCCCATAAATGGGTCTAAGACTACGTCTCCCTCATCTGTGCTCATCAAGAGAATACGTTCTAAAAGATGTATTGGCAATTGGCATGGGTGCGGATCCCTATGTTTATTGTGGCGGATGCGGTGAATATCCGACCAGATATCAGAGACAAGAGGTCCAAAAGGGTGCAGTATTTTCTTTTTCCCACCGTAGTCTTTCAGCAAGTATCCACATTTTCGGCATCGCTTATGAGGATATCGAATTTCATAAAACTTGTTTTCACGTTGATTCTTTGCATAGAACAGAATGCCGTAATGTGAAGGTTGTAAGGTTTTACCCATAGGAGCAGTTGGCGCGTCCCAGGCAATCCAGTGTCGAAAATCTGCGACCTCGTTTAAAAACTCAGTGTAATAGGTTAACCATTTTGGAATATTATGCAAGAAGATAGACCCACTCGGTTTTGTAATTCTCACCATCTCAAGGATCCACTTTTTACACCAACTGAGATAATCATCTGTATCCTTTTCGTCCTTGTAAGAGCTGTAGTTCTTTTTGAGGTTGAAAGGCGGATCAGCAAATGTCACATCAATACTGTCTGAAGGAATTTGCTGCATAACTTCTATACAATCACCCTGAATGATTTTGTTGAGAAATCTTTCCATAGAACACCTCAATAAATTCAAAGATTGGATAAGCACAATACTATTTTAAAACGGCAATCAACGACTCTTGGAAACGTATAAGTTCTGATTCTTCTAAGGTAAAGACATCTTCAAACGCTTCAACCATTCTTTGCAGGTCTTTTTTCCGAACATACCAACCTATACCATCAACAAAACCCCAAAAGTGCGCGTTGGGATAGTGGTCAACAAGAAGGTTTCTCATAGCGATCTCAGTTTTTGCTTTATCACCTTGTCCAGAGGAAGTCGTTTTGGAATATGAAGACTCAATAATTACCTGTGGTTCTTTTCTGTTGGGAATGACAAAATCCATGGTACGTTTCTCGGTTGATTAACAGTGGTGTTTTTTCTTGATTTTTCAGGGTATTTTATGATATAA
>VXOP01000067.1:2898-8613 GCA_009839975.1 Candidatus Poribacteria bacterium | reverse complement strand
ACATATCCATTCCAAACTGGTGCGATTAAAAATAACACTTTCACTTTTAACATTATAACATGTGGAATTACCGTTGTCAAATTTCTCGTTTAGGATGTTAAGATTCTTCAGTTGGTACTACACCTCCACCATGCCGAATCCTGCGCTGTTTTTATCACCGAATCCGCATTCATATCCGGTCTGTATCAGTTCAACGCTGCCAGATACACGGAACGGACATAATACCCCGCGGATTTTGATTCCTCTGAAATCTACTAATCGGGTGACTCTGCCTTCTTTTCTACGGATATAGGCGTTATCGTATTGGAAGGTGAGGGTGTCGTCTTGTGGGATGCATCCATGTATGGCTTGATGTTTGTGTAACAGGTTTTGACGGATAAGGTCGGAGAGATAGGGGTCGTCTGGCAGGCAGTAGTGGGTGCGGCGATTGCCATCAACTTCACGCACGGCGGACATGACAATAGGTGATAAACAACGGAAATACATCTCTGACCGAAAACGGGGTGCACGCGGGATCGTCACGTCTCTTACCTTTAGGTGACGATCCCCAATGGATAGTCTGCCTTTAGTGAGGAGGGTGTCCGCAAAATGGGTTAGGAATTGTACTACGGGTGAGGATACGGACCACGTTAAAGTAGACCGAAAATGGATCTGTTCACCCCTGATGTGCCGACGTTCCGCCATCAGTTGAGAGAAGGTGAATAGTTTGAAACGTTTCTCAGCGGCGTGAAAACCTTCTTCATGTAGAAAATTAGCGAATGCAGGATCAGATGCTGATAGGAAGCGGTAAATCACACCGACGAGTAGGTGGTTATAGTTGATCGGTAATGTGATACCGTTGCCTATATCAGCAGTGATTTTGACACGCATCTGTTATCTCCGTTCCTTGTTATTGTGGAATTTACAATTAATTGGACATTTCTGTAGCGCAAACTTTTAGTTTGCATCTCATCGGCACAAACTAAAAATTTGTGCTACAATTCATGAAGTCTCAGAATAAAGGTTCGGAGACTTTGCCAAGGACTTTCGGTAACCAAAGACTTAAATCAGGAATATAGGTTACAAGAATTAAGGCTATTAGAAGTAAACCGATGAACAGTAGAACGGATCTATAGAGTAAAACGACCGATTTTTTGAACTTCATGCTTGATATGAAGAGGTTCATGCCGATGGGGGGTGTGAGATACCCTATTTCAAGATTTGTTAAGACGATGACGCCGAGGTGTACCTTATCAATCCCTAACGCATCCGCCATAGGAAGAAGCAGTGGGACAATGATGACGATGGCTGAAAAGATGTCCATCATACAACCGACAATAAGCAGGAAAACATTGAGACCGATCAGCGTTATGATCTTATTATCTGTGATGGATGTTATCCAATCAAGCACCATATCAGGCACGCCGAGTGTAATCAGATAGTTTGTTAACGCTAATGCCATAGCGAGGATGATAAGAATCGCGCCGACAAGTACCATACTCTCTTTAACGAGACGTGGCAATGCTTTGACTGAAAAGGATTTGTGAATACACATCTCTACAATACAGACATAGATAACGGTCAATGCTGCGACCTCGTCAAGTGATACGAAACCTGTCAGGATTCCACCTAATACAAGAAATGGCAGGAGCAGTTCCCATTTTGCATCCCAAAGTGTTCGGAGGAATTCTTCCCAGTTAAACGGGGTTGTTTCAGTCTTTTTAAAGAGACTCCACCCACTGCAATATGAACTGAGTATGACAAGGATAATTATTCCCGGGATAATACCGGCAAAGAACATCGCATCAATTGGTACTTCCGCTATGATAGCGTATAGAATGAGGGGTATACTGGGTGGGAACAGTAAACCGATGCTTCCTGATGCGGTGATCAATCCGAGCGAAAAGTTTTCATTATAGGTCTGACGTAGGATAGGATAGACTAAACCACCAAGTGCAATGATCGTTACGCCGGACGCGCCTGTGAAAGTGGTGAAAAACGCACATGTCACGAGGACAACGATAGCAATACCACCCGGTAACCAACCAACACTTGCTCTGGCGAAGGCGACTAACCTTTGCGGTGCTTTCCCTTCTGCAATGATATATCCGGCAAGTGTAAAGAGCGGAATAATAATAATTGTAGTGTGTTTTGTGAGCCTGTTGATTTCAATGAGGATTACATTGATTGGTTCATTGGCAGCTGCAAATCCGATAATGGTTGCCCCACCGAGTAGGACAAAGAGTGCGCCTCCTAAGAGAGCAAACGCCACTAATCCGAAGCCGATGAGTATTCCCATTAGTCAACGTCTCCTTCGGTATCAGCAGTAACCGTATCATTACCTGTCAAACGGATTCCGAGCTGCAGCAGCAGGTGAATATCAATCAAAACAAATCCGATGGGTATAATTGTCTTCGCCCACCACAAAGGGACTGTTCCGATGAGAGTTGCCTGCAACTTCTGTTCACCAATCAGGAACACAAACCCGTAGTAGACTAAGATACTTACGACAATTATGCTTAAAATGTCGATGAGATAATGGCAGTAGTGTTTGATTCTTTCGGGTAAGATGTGATTGAGCACATCAATACTGATGTGTCGTTTCTCGGCAGTGGCAAGTGCAGCACCCAGAAAACATAACCAGAGTGTGAGGTTTTGAAGCATCACGGTTTTCCAGAGCAGACTTATACCGAAACCGTAACGTAAAACGATTTCAAGAATTGCAAGTCCGATCATTAAGGCAATGATTAAGCACAATAGAACTGTTTCGATTTTGCTGAAGAAGGTGTTTATACGTTGTAGTACCATCATAATATTCGGGCAGGGGACACCACAGCTTTAGCACGGTGGGGAATGCCCACTCCTTCTGTTTTGGTATAATGACAGGTTTTATACTACCAACGTACCTGTCAAACGTTGCTGAGGGTCTTAATACCGTTCCTCAGAAACGGCCTGTAGTCAGGACTTAATCTTGTGGAGTGGACGCTTGGCATGCGCTTCGCACAAGCACCAATGCTTTAGCACGGTGTCACTGACAACTCGTTATTGTAACACCTGAATACCTGCTGCTGGTAAAACTGCGACTTTTGCGTTAGATGGAAGTTTCTCTGTCATCAGTTGTATCAACTGCTCTAAATCTCGGAAGAGGAGGGATGATGGATACTCTTTGTAGAAATCATCTCTATCAAAATGCTCAGACCAGACATGGAGTTGTGATTGTCTTCCCAGTTGTGGTTCTGGAGTCGATTTTGTGGGTAACCTTTCTATTTTCTGCCGTACATACTTCGGATAATCGAGTCGGTCGAACAGTCCGTGAAAACATGATCCATCGGTTGCTGGATAGAGTGCAATGGTGTATGCGTTCTCAAAATAGGAGAAAGCAGCCAATGCTTTATCAAGTTGAATGGCGTCTGCGTCAAGCGGATAACAGTTTATAACAACGAGGTCGCTTTGTGTGCGAGTTGTTTCGGATATTCTGGTCATGTAGGTATCCAAGGCAAAATGTGAACCTTTACGGTGTGCCTTAACGAAATCTCCCACGAAGAGTCCGCATATTTCTCGACGGCTATTGAGGACGACATTGGCGATAGCATCTAATCCGAGCGCAGCTGCTGCCATTTCAATCGTATCCCTTCTGTCTGGTTCGTCGCTCTCACCTTCAATTACAGCCGGACCACGGCCGGGAGGAAATTTATGGAAATAATACATGGTTGAAAATCCTGCGGTACCAGGAACGATGAGTTTTGCCCCACCACTAAAACCGACTGAACTGTGTGGATAGAGTCCACCGAGACAGATTTTAAAATCTGCATCCGCGACTGTGCGATTGATATAGAGAGGCGTACCGTTTTCAAGATTTCCCAATGCGCGTAAATCTCTGCTGAGGAAGTCATGGTTTGTCACCTCATATTCTGCTACAATATCTGCTCCAAGTTTTTTTATCATCTCTTCATCGGAAATTGGACGGTGTCCACCAACGCCGACAACAAATCGGATTTCCGACTTCGGCACACCTGCTGTGTTAAATTCACGGAGTAGAAACGGAATAACCTGATACGCGGGTGTGGGACGACTCATATCATCTACGATGATAGTAGCACTCTTCTTGTCTTTGGCTAATTCAGAGATACGTTTTGTGCCGATTGTTTCAGCGAAGGCTTTTTCGATCTGTGCGTTGGTGAGTGCGGGTGCGTCCTTAGGGTTCAGCATCTCTATATGCCAATCGGGTGGGAAACTGAGTGTGAGTTCGTTATCCCCGTACCATGCCCCGGATCGGACTGTGGCAGTGTTTTTCATAGCTCATCCTCTATTCAAGTTTCTGTTGTTGATGTGTCAATACCGCTGCGATAAAATCCCTGAACAACGGATGGGGTGTGAGCGGTTTAGATTGAAATTCCGGGTGAAATTGTGAACCTATCATCCATGGATGGTCTGCAACCTCAGCGATTTCGACTAGACTCCCATCAGGTGAAACGCCGCTGAGTGTTAGTCCCGCATCCGCTAATTGTGATCGGTAATCGTTGTTCACTTCATAACGGTGTCGGTGTCTTTCTAAGATGATCGGTTGCTGATATGCGTTGTAGCTGATCGTGTCCTCTTTTAGCACACACGGATAATGTCCGAGTCGCATTGTCGCGCCTTTGTCAGCGATGCCGCGTTGTTCTAACATCAGGTCTATGACGGGATAAGGTGTCTGTTCGTCTACTTCAGTGCTGTTTGCATGCTTTAGGTTTGCGACATTTCGTGCAAATTCTATGACAAGACACTGCATACCGAGACACAAACCGAAGTAAGGGATACTGTTTTCACGAGCATATTGAACCGCCTTAATCATCCCTTCAATGCCACGGTCTCCGAACCCACCGGGGACCAAGATGCCATCAATGTTTTGGAACAGTGCATCTAAATCTGTCTGTTCAGTTACGTCCTCAGCTTCAATCCATTCTATATGAACTTCAGCGTTATTGGCGATTCCGCCGTGTTTTATTGCTTCTTGCACACTGATATACGCATCACACCCTGTCGTGTATTTCCCTACGATAGCGATATGGGTCTTATGTTGTGGATTTTTCAGTTTATCCACCATTGCGATCCATTCAGCGTCCAAGGTCGCGCGTCTTTCAAGCATTAACTTTTTTGAGACGAGGTGTCCCATACCCTGTTCTTCAAAGTTCAGTGGAATTTCATCAACACATTTTGTATCTAATCCTTCTAAAATGAAGTCTTCGCTGATACCACACAGGAGCGCGATTTTCCTGCGAACACTATCATCAATGTGTTGACTTGTTCTACATAACAGTAGGTCCGGATGTACACCTAATTCCTGAAGTTTGCGGATACTGTGCTGAGTCGGTTTACTCTTGCTTTCACCGTTTGGGAGTGTGTAGATGAGTGAAACGTGGAGAAATAACGTGTTTTCTCTACCGACTTCAACAGCCATTTGTCTGATAGCTTCAACAAACGGTAGCATTTCAAAGTCGCCGATTGTGCCGCCAATCTCCGTGATGACGATGTCAACAGCGTTGTCTTTACCGATCTGATAAATGCGCCTTTTGATTTCATCGGTAATATGTGGAATTAATTGAACCGTTTGTCCGAGATAATCACCGCGGCGTTCTTTTTCTATCACTTCAAGATATTTATATTATTAAAAAATGACGCGGCCCCCCAAGTTACGCGGGTATATATAGGGGGGGGCCGGTTAATTATAAAAAATGGTGGGGGGGGGGGGGGGGG
>VXOP01000067.1:0-2888 GCA_009839975.1 Candidatus Poribacteria bacterium | reverse complement strand
GCGTTCTTTTTCTATCACTTCAAGATAGACAGAACCGGTTGTAAAGTTTGATTGCCGGTTTAGGTCAACACCCAGGAAACGTTCATAGTTCCCTACGTCCAGATCAGTTTCAGCACCGTCATGTGTTACAAATACTTCCCCGTGTTGGAATGGGTTCATTACACCTGCGTCAACATTCAAGTATGGGTCAATTTTGACGACATTTACTTTGAATCCACGGTTTATGAGGAGTCTCCCTAACGATGCGGTTGTTATGCCTTTTCCTATTCCCGATATAACGCCGCCTGTAACGAATATGTATTTTGTCATTTTCTTCCCTTCAAAGATGAGGGCCTCCCTTTTCTAAAATCGCTTTTACTTTTTCTAAATCTGCGGGTACATCAACACTGATAAGGGGTGTATTGGTTTCGACCACATGAATTGGCACACCGTTTTCCAACAGACGCAACTGTTCTAAATTCTCGGAAATTTCATAAGGTGTACGTTCCCAGATTGTGAAAGCGAGTAATTGTTCTTTTCGGAACGCGTATAATCCGATGTGTTTGAATACTGAAGTGTTTTCGTTAATGCTCGGTTCTGTGTTTGCGGGTGAACTTGGTATGGACCCTCTTGAAAAGTATAACGCATCGCCTTGAAGATTAGTGACAACTTTTACGATGTTCCTATTGCGGTAATCTTCAATCGTATCTATCCGCTCTTTCAAAGTTGTGACCTGTATATCCGGTCTATCAATAAAAGGTTGAAGCATGAGATCAATCTGTTGCGGTTCAAGGAGAGGTTCATCACCTTGTATATTGACAACGATATCACATTCTATTTTCTTGGCGACTATTGTCACACGGTCGGTTCCTGTGGGACAATCCGGGGTCATTTCTACGTTGCCACCGAAACTTTTCACAGCATTATAGATCCGTTGGTCATCTGTGGCGACAATAACTTTGTTGAGTAGTCTTGACTGAGATGCACGTTCATATACATGCTGCACCATCGGTTTTCCCAAGATATCTGCTAACGGTTTCCCCTCAAACCGAGTTGAGGCATATCGTGCTGGAATAATTGCTATACTTTTCAATCGTCTGTTCTCTTTTCACGTGGTAGATTCTTATACATGATATATCCTGATATAATTGCTATTGATAGAAAGCTTAATCCTATAGTGGTAAAACCTAATAGTAGTTTACCAATACTGAATAGGAATGTGTAGATGAAGATGACACCGACTATCCAATTGACCAATGCTGGTGTTCTGGTTTCTACATAAGTCTGTTGTCTGTTAGTATCGTCTGATTCCTCTTTAATTTCTGCTGCGACTAACATCCATCCTATTTTACTCGGTTTGACCTTACTATAAAATTTGGTGAGAGTTTCTGTGGAAACAGGTTTAGTGATAAATGTAACGACCACCCATACCACTGTTGAGATTGGTACGATAATCAACATCTGTATTGCGAATTGGTCTTTGGTTTGCGGTAACGTGAACACAACAATAGAAGCGACTAAGGCTGCTAACATAGCTGAGATTTCTGACCATGCGTTTATGCGCCACCAATACCATCTTAGAATCTGGACGAGTCCGATACCCGCATTCAGTGCAATAAGAAATTTCCATGCACCTGCAATGGAATCCATAAAGAGACTTGTTACACCGGCAACTATCATAATGAGGATGACAGCGAATCTGGAAATTGCGACGTAGTGTTGCGGCTCTGCTTCAGGTTTAAAAAAACGTTTATAAAAGTCGTTAACGAGATAGGATGCTCCCCAATTAAGGTGTGTGTCAATTGTTGACATGAAGGCTGCTAAGAAGGCTGTTAACATCAATCCGAGGAGACCCACAGGTAAATACTCCAGCATTAGCAAGGGATAACCAGCTTCTGGGTCTTGTAGCATCGGATTTGCGTGGTTAGGGTCTCCTAAGTTTGGGTAGACGACCATTGCAACCAATGCGACGAGTATCCAGGGCCACGGACGGAGTGTGTAGTGTGCAATGTTGAACCATAACGTTGCCAGGAGTGTATGTCTCTCATTCTTTGCTGCGAACATACGTTGGGCAATGTATCCGCTTCCATCTACGCCGTTTGATGCCCACCATTGCATGCCGAGATATACGCCAAACGTTATGATAGCCATTTTGCCTGCACTAAAATCGGGTGTGAAGTTTAGTATCTGGTTTTCTGCTCCATATATGTTAACCAGTTTTTCTTTTATCGCACCGACACCACCGATTTTGTTGACGGCAATAATTGCCAGGGCAATTGAGCCTACCATCGCCATACCGAATTGAACGATGTCTGTCATCACAACACCCCAAAAACCTGATAACGCACAGTAGATTCCTGCGATGAGGAGGCATGCCAAAACTACGACTACTTTTGTGGATGCGGTATCAGGTAAGTTCAGTGTAAGCACGACGATTTTCTGCATTGCGAGGATAACCCATCCCATCGTAATGCAGTTTATCGGTAATCCGATATAGAGTGCGCGGAACCCTCGGAGAAAACTTGCGGATGGACCGGAGTATCGGAGTTCGGTAAATTCGACATCGGTGATGATTTCTGACCGTCTCCAGAGCCGGGCGAACAGGAAGGTTGCCAACATGCCACTGAGGACTGCGTTCCACCATAACCAGTTACCTGCAATCCCATCTTCAACGACAAGACCCGTCACTGCAAGGGGTGTATCTGCGGCGAAGGTGGTTGCTACCATAGAGGTGCCAGCTAACCACCATGGAAGATTTCGTCCTGATATAAAAAACTCGTTCATATCCTTACCAGCACGTTTGGAAAAATAGATACCGAGACCAAGTGCGAATAGGATATAACCGATTATTATTGCCCAGTCAATGGGTGAGATCATGTGATTTTTCTCCAAAGTAATTAAAATAATGT
>VXOP01000275.1 GCA_009839975.1 Candidatus Poribacteria bacterium | reverse complement strand
AGTTTGTGCCGTTACACGTTTGATTTCTAAACAGCCGGTAATGAGAGAAAAAATAATAGAAATGGTATAAAATGAAAAAATAAAGAGGATATTATTCTATGGCAACAATCTATTACGACAGCGATGCTAATTTTGATCTTCTAAAGGACAGGACTGTCGCAATCATCGGCTACGGTGCGCAAGGTAGAGCACAAGCATTAAACCTTCAAGACAGTGGTGCAAACGTTATCGTTGGCTTGTACGAAGGCAGTCGTTCAAAATCCCGTGCAGAGGAAGAAGGTTTAACCGTCAGAACAGTGGAACACGCCTCAGAATCAGCAGATATAGTTCAGTTGCTTATCCCAGACGAAAAACACGCTGATGTCTACCGTGATCAGATTGCACCTAATATGCAGTCTGGGAACATGTTGATGGTCTCTCACGGTTTCAGTGTTCATTTTGGTCAGATTGTGCCAGCGAACGACATTGATGTTACTATGATTGCACCGAAAGGACCTGGTTCCCTTGTCCGTGAAGTATTTGAAGGTGGTGGCGGCGTGCCGTGTCTCATAGCCATCCACCAGGATACAACCGGTGCTGCCCAGGATATTGCACTTGCCTATGCCAGAGGGATTGGCGGCACACGTGCGGGTGTCATGCAAACCACATTTCGTGAAGAAACAGAGACAGACCTATTTGGGGAACAAGCAGTATTATGTGGTGGTACCGCAGCACTCATTAAAGCAGCATTTGACACACTTGTTGAAGCAGGATACCAACCAGAAATGGCATACTTCGAATGTCTCCACGAGTTGAAACTGATTGTCGACCTACTCTATACTGGCGGATTAAGCAAGATGCGTAACGATATCAGCAATACTGCAGAGTATGGGGATCTGACGCGTGGTCCAAGATTAATTGATGATAGTGTTAGGGAAAAGATGCGTCAGATATTAGCAGATGTCCAGGGAGGTATCTTCGCAAGAGAATGGGTGCTTGAGAATCAAGCTAATCAACCTGTCCTCAGCGCACTCCGCAGACAAGAAGCAGAACTGCAGATTGAAGATGTTGGCAAGAACCTACGCAGTATGATGAGTTGGCTTGATGAATAATAGTTTCATTTTTGATTGCTCGTCCTAAATAGGAATTCACTCCGTTGATTTCTGGCTACCGCTACACTTCTCCCGCCGAATGCTAAACGTGCATTCGGCGGGTGTCTATTTAAGGGTTGTATTCTTCAAAATCTATATTGATAATTCCATCAGTAACTGTTATAATATAGACATGTACCGAATTTGAAGAACGAAGGCAATCAGCTTAAAGGAGAAAATTATGCGTCAAAAGACTTCAAAAACCCGCTCCATAAATGCATTATTGATTGCTGGCATCCTGCATCTCTGGTTAGCACTATGCTTAACATTCTTCTATTACACACAACTCAGCAATGAGATAGATGATGTTTTCGGTTTAGAACTTGTTGATATGGAAAACCTTGATCAAATGCACCGAAGGTTGAAAAGACCTTTACCGAAACAAACCTTGACCAAAAAACCGTCAAGAACCTTCTCCGAACACAGACCACAGCATCTTAAACAGACAACTTCACCACATCCAATAGATGAAACACTTCGCCCTTCAGAACAGATCTTGATGCACCATGCATCCGAAATAGTGTCAGATACAGCCACTGACCTAACAGACATAACAACACATGCCAAACATTTAGACAGACAGTCAACAGCATTACCAAAATCTGTATCCAGTCCTTACGATATTACATCCGGTAAAGGTAAGGAGAGTCTTAGACAGAGAGTAAAGGGTGATGGAAAAAGTGGTATACATAGAATCAAATCTACGGGAACCGCAGACATCGGAAGTATCGGAGATGGATTCGGAATCGATGGGGATGGTGGAAAAGGAACTGGTAAAGGAAAATCGGACCCTATCGGAGATGCATTGGAAGAGATCGCAAACCATATTATTGCATCGCGAACACTGGACAAAGTCAATGTTGTGTTTGTATTGGACACAAGCGCAAGCATGCGTGACAACATACAGCAGGTTGCCAAAAACCTTTACACAATGGCAGATGCGTTTGATCTGGCAAATCTTGAGTACCATTTTGGCATGTCTGAATTCAGCGTGCGACGAGAAGGTCAGGAACTAAAGACAAAAGCACTCAGGTCAGATGTTGGCTTGTTAAGAAGACGCATGAAAGAAGTACAACTCAGTGGGGACGAAAACGCATTAGATGCATTAATAGAGACTGTCAATTTCATAGATTTCCACGCGGACGCAGATAAGCATCTGATCTTAGTTACAGATGAACCCGCAACAACCAGTTTAAGAACAGAAAACAGTACTCAGACACAACGAGAGAAAGTGATTGATGAAACACAATTTCAGGAAATACGTGTCAACATACTCGGTTTTCCCGAACCCTATCAACACAAACTCGCTGAGGTTACAGGTGGTATATGGCAACAGATTCCCGGAAGCGATTATAATCCTGCTGCATTACCAGCAAACCGTGCTGGAAACCAAAAACTTCTCAAAACCTTCCGTGAAATTGCTACAAGTATACGCAAAAGCGGAAACACACCTATGCTACAAATCGGGTTATATTTTGAGGCGACGATAGAGGACAGAGAAAATCCAATTCAAAGAATTCAAGAAGAATTTGACAGACATGGGGTTGTTTTGAATGCAAGTTCTTTTAAGACTGAATATCACAAACTTATAGTGCCAAATAATGAAGATTTGCTCATAATTACCGACTATAGCCACGGACAGCTCTATGCTATGCAGATAGATCAAGACAAGATTTCTGTTTATTCAGGAGAATATCCAAAAAATTGGACTTTGGCACCAAAACTTATTGCTAATTCATATCAACAATCTAACAAGTGGTTCATCAATGATCAAATGAGTAAACAGACATATACTTTCATGAAAGCAAGAGAAACATTAGCAGTTTTTATGGGTGGACAACCGGGGAACACACAGAGAATTAATACAGAATCAATCGTTGACATTGTAGTTATGTTAGACTATAGCAGAAGCATGGGAGGAAAGTCTCAAGCAGTTATGCTCGGTTTAAGTACACTCATTGGACGGCTAAACATATTCCCGCTCAAATATCGTATCGGACTCATCCGTTTTGCAGTAGCAAAGGACGCAATTAAGTCTGTGGACGGCGTAGATATCGCTCAGATGCCGATTAATGAAGTCATCATCGAAAACCTTATGGAAGATCCATTCGGTGGAGATGAGCATCTGTTAGATGCGCTCGTAGAAGGTCTACCACAGGTACAGTTTAGTCCTTATGCCAAGCGATTTCTACTTGTCCTTACTGATGAACCTACAACCGGTACGCAAACGGAGGAGAAAGCATTGGAAGTATGTCGGTCCTTAGGTATTACTGCATATATTATTGGTTATCCTGATGAGAACGATTTCCAAACTACTTTAGCTGTTGAAACCGGAGGCTTCTTTTATGAGATGCCGAAACATCTAAATAAGGCATATCCTAATCAATAATCAAGAGGAGATTTATGACCACAACAAGTTCTGACCAACATAGAGAAATAGCAGCAGAGGAAGGTCCTGTTTCGGTTGCTATCGTTACCGTAAGTGATTCACGTACACCCGAAACAGACACGAATGCAGCATTCTTACGCGAACAACTTGGTCGCGGAAAGAACAACGTAGTCGCATATCAGATCATTAAGGACGAACCTGACCAAGTAGAAGACATGTTGGACAGGATGGCTGCCAGTGATGCACAGATCATTATATTCAACGGTGGCACTGGAATCGCGCCGCGAGATACTACTTTTGATGTATTAAATCGTAAGTTAGAGAAAACGTTACCAGGTTTTGGTGAACTATTTCGTATGTTTAGTTATGACCAAGTCGGTGCAGCCGCAATGCTCTCCCGTGCTACGGCAGGTGTCTATCGTGGGAAGGTCGTCATATCCACCCCCGGTTCAAACGCAGCGGTCAGATTAGCATGGGAGAAACTTATCGGACCCGAATTACAGCACCTGGCATGGGAGGTTGGTCGATAATCACTATCACACCAAAGAGCTGCGGTAGGTGCGATTTCCTAATCGCACCGGATCACAATATCTCACGCGTAAAAGTATATACCTGTCTTAACCAAGACGCATAATAGATTCCATTTGCATAACAGAAATAGATGAGTTTTAATCCAACAATCGCGATAAGACTAAAGCAAAAAACAGTTACAATACAATAATCCATACTTCTCATCCCAGAAGCCATAGATGGTGTCCGCTCGGATGTACTCTCAGTAGAGAAACCTCTGCTCTCAACAGATTCACCGAGATGGGTTGCTTGCCGTATAATTCCTGCTAAAATTGGACGGAAACTATTGATTATTCCGTTAATAGAAGCAAAGATATTCAAACGCAAATACCGAAACCCACGCAATCTCTGTGACCGAATAACTGCTGTTGTTTCCTCTACAATTATCGGTATAAACCTGAGTGCTGTTGTCACCATAAACGCGAGTGTACCTGGAATTCTTAACTTCATCAATGCAACAAGTAGTTCTCGTGATTGTGTTGTCCAAATGATATAACAACCGATCACAAGCGTCGTATTGAATCTTAATGATTGTACAACACCGTGAAAAATGCCTTCTCGATAGACACTAATCCCACCAGTCCATTCTCCTAAGACAGGGAAATCTGAAGGAACAAGCGTAAAAAGTATCGTACGTGGAAACGCGTTGTAGAATATCGCCTGACTATAGAGCAATCCCCACGTTGTAAACAGAAGAAACAACAATAATAGTCTAATCTGTTTCAGTGTTGGAGAAGAAACTGCAATTAATAACAGACTGAACAGAAAGCAGGCAAGCAACGAAATCGGACTATCCAGCAGAATCACCAAACATCCGCATAGCATCATTATGACTATTTTCGTTCTGGGGTCTAATTCATGCATTGTTGATACCATTTCTGTATGCGGGAACTCCAATTCCCGATTGACGTATTATAATGCTTTGTCTGAGAAAGCTGTTGCAGGCTTCCCATCAAATATCAATTTACCATTATTCAGTAGCAAGATCCGGTCAGCATATTGTTCGGTAAGCTCACGATGATGCGTTGCAAAAATCAGAGTCCTATTTCCTTCCCGTATAGCCTGACAAAGTTCATCCATTAAACGATGAAGGTTCTGTAAATCTTGTCCTGTCGTCGGTTCATCAAGCAAAAAAATCTTAGGTTTAAGGGATGCAGCTGCTGCTACTGCTGTCCGTTGTCTTTGTCCACGTGAGAGTGAATGTGGCACATCATCTGCAAACTCTGTTAACATGAAAACATCTATGGCATCTTCAACTCTGTTTTGAATATCCTCTATCGTGAGTTTAAGATTCTTGGGTCCAAATGTAATCTCATCTTTGACAGTGGCTGCCTGCAATAATAGGTCTGGATTCTGAAAGACGATACCTACTGTTCCTGCTAAATGTTTCAGTTTGAGTTTTTTCGAATCCCTACCGACTATTGAAACTTCTCCCCCTGTTGGACGTAATAACCCACCCATCAGATTCAATAACGTTGTTTTACCTGAACCGTTAGCACCCATAATCGCTATTATCTCTCCTTCAGAAATATGGCAGTTCAATTGTTTCACAGCATCCATTTTACTTTCTGGATAACGATAACGGATGTTAGTAAGACTCAGGAGTTGATTTCCCAACTCGGTGGAAGGTGCAAAATTTGTAATCTGTTTTTCCTTAACAGAGTCTGAATTGGGTGTTTCCACACCTAAACGTAGGAAAGGTTTCGTGTCCTGAAATGCAGAGGATTTTGGCAGGTCTAAACAGATTTGACCTTTGTCCATTAGCACAACCCGATTACACAACTCTTCCACCTGCTTAACTCTATGTGTAGTAAATACAACTGTAACCCCCATTTCAGTGTTCAGATTTTTAACTATTGCTAATATATTATGGGTTGCTTTAGGATCAAGATGACTGGTCGGTTCATCAAGTAGTAGCACTTTAGGTCTCATTGATATAATCGACGCAAGTGCTACGCGTTGTTTTTCACCACTGGAAAGTTCTGTGATAAGTCTGTCCTCAAAACCTTTCAAACCAACCTGATCCAGCGCGAGTGTTATTCTATCACTGATAGCATCGGCAGGTACACCAATGTTTTCAAGACCAAAAGCAATCTCATCCGCAACTGTCGTACAGAAGAGTTGATACTCGGGATTTTGAAAAAGGAATCCAACCTGTTGGCATGTTTTGGACATCGGTTGCGTTGTAACGTTTTGATTGCCAACAGTAACAGAACCAGATTGTGTGCCTGCAGAGGCATGTGGAATCAAGCCATTGATGGTACGCAGTAATGTAGTTTTACCACAACCCGTTGGACCTGTTAATAGCACAAAGTCACCAGCAGATATATCTATATTGATACGATTGAGTGTAGGGGTCGTACGACTGGGATAGGTGAAGAAGAGATTTTCTATCTGAATTGGCACCATAGTGGGTCATGATTGCCATCAGTTGTATTGCAGTTCTTCAAGCGGTATTGGTAAAGAACCGAAGAGTTGCTCAATATGCCGTTTAATCGACTCTTGGAAAACGTCTAAAGTATCTTGAATATTCTGCTTAAGATCAGCATGAAGTTGTGCTTGTTGTGAACTAACACGTTCATAGAGCGTGCGTAAGTATGCCTGCAATTCAGCGAATATTTCATTCTGCAGTTTAGTGAAAGCTGCGACTGCATTCTTGAATGCTGCAAATTCCGCTTCTAAATAGGCATCAAAAAAAGATTTCTGAAAATCGGTAAGTGCGTTATATGCTGCATATCGGAAATCTTTGTGAATTGATTCATATTCTGACTTAACTCGCTTGCTTAGGGATTGTACATATTCCTCTATTTCGTGCATACTGTCATCATTTTTTACAGCGAATTGTCCTATTTTTTCTCTAAAAGACTCCATTTCCGCATTCAAGAAAGCTCTAAAATCTTCTACAGCGACAGTGTGTCTCGTAATCTTTTCTAAATGGTAACCCATCACGGCTAAACGGACAGCTTCAGGGAACATTCTACGATCAAATCTCAGAACCTTCGTCAGGAATTTCATGTATTGGAATCCCTGCTTTGAGAACATTTGTCTCTTCATAGACAACATAAAAGCACGAACTTCCGCTATACCTATAGAACGGACATTGTGGGCGGTATAGGGCATGTGTTTGAGCATTCTATAACATCTTTCAAAATAGTTTTTCAATGTTGGGTCATAGAGTGTTGAAATCACCCTGCGATATTCTCCAATGAGTTTATCGCGCGGCATTTCTGGCACAAAATTCAGAGTCATATCGGTGTTATTACCGCTTGACGCATCAAGTAATCTATTTTCTATTTTGAGTCTATGCCAAAGGTCAGTTTCTTTTAGTGCTGTGAGTAAGCCTGCCATCGCCATCGGAATTCCCGCTTCTTGGATGAAGTCTATGTGCGAATCAAACTCGGTATCCCCATCAAGTCCGATGATGAATCCACCCGTAACCTCCATTCCCTTATGTTGTATCTTTCTAATGGCATTGAGTAAGTAGCTACCTGCTTCCTCTTCTTTGCTTGTATTCTGTCCTTTTGAGGTGGTGATGAGTGCCTCTTCATTCGGTGATTCAATACCAAGAAAGACCATATTGAAACCAGCAGTGCTCATTGCATCTAACATTTCAGGAATTTCGACCAAGTTTACACTTGCTTCCGTATATAACGTATATGGAAATCCGCGTTCCTCTTGCCATGTTTTTACAGCTGGCAGCAAACGCATTGCGTCTCGCTTGTTACCGATAAAATTGTCATCAACAACAAACAGGGCACCTTTCCATCCAAGTTTATACAACATCTCAAATTCAGATAGCATCTGATCGTTGCTCTTAGTTCTCGGTACACGTCCGAACAGTTTGGTAATATCACAGAATTCACAATTGAAGGGACATCCACGAGAAAACTGCAATGCCATGGAACCGTAAGCACTTAGGTTAATCAGATCATATCTTGGAGGCGGCGTTTTCGTAATATCCGGTTTTCGTTTCTCTTTATAGACTTCATCTGCTGAACCGCTTTCAAAATCTGTCAAGAAATCTTCAAAAATCTCCTCAACTTCACCGAAAAGAAAATGGTTCACAGTGCCATCGCACTCTTCTTTAATATTGTCATAGTAGGATGTAGGATGTGGTCCACCTGCAATTATTGGGACATTAGCACGGTTGCACCGTTCTACAACATCGTATAGTGATGTTTTCTGCACAATCATTGTTGATGTTAAAGCAACATCCGCCCAAGCCAGATCTGTATCTGTCAACTCTTCAACGTTCATATCAACTACTTTCAGGTTGTAATTGTCAGGAAACATTCCTGCGATTGTCAACAGTCCGAGCGGCGGCATTGAAGATTTCTTGCCGAGAAAATCTAAGGCATATTTAAAACCCCAATAAGATGGAGGAAACTCTGGATATACTAATAGTGCATTTGGCATAATGATGCTTTAACTCCCTAAGGCAAAATGTTTGCCCAACTTAATAAAAAGTAAAAGTGTATTAAAGACATAATAATGATACTATATAATAACTCTCATGTCAAATATATTCATTTCCAATTTAA
>VXOP01000004.1 GCA_009839975.1 Candidatus Poribacteria bacterium | reverse complement strand
GGCTGGGTAACACAGCCCCTACGAGTGTTTTTATGGATTGGATTAACTAAATATTTATTTGATTTTCATAAGAAGATTAAAAGAGTGGCAATCATTTTATAGACTGTGTTGATGAAATACTTGTGAGAACAGACCATGATTAGACTAAATGCTAAAAAAATACAAATTACCTTCACTGTATTATTGACACTCTTTACGTTTGCGTTCACACTAAGTGTTCTTGCAGAAGAACCCCTATCCAAACTATCAGGTCTGATCGTTACGGCTGATGGAAGACCGATACGTGATATAGAGATTCATCTCTCTAAGGTCGAAATTGATCATGAGAAGGGTGGTACAATTGATTTACATGATAGTCTGATTACGCAGACAGATTTAGAGGGACGGTTCTCCTTTTTTGAGATATCGCCAGGATTGGTACAACTGAGGGTTCAGAGAAAGCCAGAGGAACACAACGGTGTATTTGTATCAAGTCCATCACGGATTAGCGTTGTGCAGTTTGGAACAATGAAGTTTTATCCACATTCCACCGGTTTTAAGCATCTTGGTAAAGTAACATTTTCAATTAAACCGGGAGCAGAAATAAAGAACGTAGTCATCACTATGGAAAAACGACTCATTTTAAAGGGGAAAATATTATACAAAGACGGTTCTCCACTTGCAAAGACATCGGTAGAATTAGAATTTAATTGGTTTAGGATGGGTCAAACAGATTATTATGCAGAGAAAAGCATACGGACATTATTTACTTATGCAGAGGGTAACTTCTATCATTGGGTATCTCGACCTGGAATTTGTACTATAAAACTTAAGCATAATGGTTTGTCAGCATACTCTGAACCGTTCTTAATTGATAAAGAAACAGAGGTAGATGACATTGTCTTGAGGTTAGATGGAAATATTAACGATATGACAAAACCTATCTTAGAGAAACAGGCAGAAGAGGAGCAGAATCGGCCCCGTTACATTCCTGATTTTCCTGCTATGTGGATCATGAATCCTTCAAACGGGCACGTATACAAATGGATCCATTGTAAGACTCGGGAAGATGCACGCAAACAAGCCGCCGAGGTGGATGCATATCTTGTGACGATTACCAGTGAAGCAGAACAGATATGGATTGAATCTGCCTTTGGAAATGCCCCATATTCCATTGGATTAACTGATAAAAAGAAAGAGGGGAAATGGGAATGGGATAATGGTGAACCTGTAACCTATACGAATTGGAAACCAAAAGGATCTGACCCAAGGGAAGATGATGATGCCCCCGCTTTACTGAAAGCATTCGGTGTAAAAGGAGAAAGACAGAAAAGGCGAGAGGAGGAACAAGATTACGTCATAATGACTGGAAAATGGGGATATTGGGATAGTGAAATTGGAAAATGGAAGAAGACAAGTGGAACGAGTTATATCGCTATAATTGAGAAAGACAGCTTGACAATCACAGGAAAGAAAAAGTAGAATACCATACATGAATCCAACGTATCACAAACTGACGGAGGTTACCATGAGAATACGGAATTTTCATGCTATACTGTTTATCCTATTCCTAACAGGAGTTGTTCAATCTGTGTATGCACAGGGGATCGTCTTTACTAACGCACCCCGCAACACACAACTACAGAACATAAGAATTGAGAAGCATCATGTAAATGTAACCATTGATAACCAATTGGCAACGACGAAAATTGACCAAGTTTTTGCAAATCCAAACAACCGACAACTGGAAGGGACCTATATCTTTCCCCTTGCTGATGAAGTAGCAGTTTCAGACTTTGTCCTCTATATAAACGGTAAACCGGTTAAAGCAGAACTGCTTGCAAAAGATAGAGCACGTAGTATTTACGAAGGTATTGTGCGTTCTATGCAAGACCCTGCACTTCTGGAATATGTTGGCACCAGGGCATTTAAGGCACGGGTGTTTCCAATTCCACCGAGAGGTGAAAGACGTATTCAGCTGGAATACTCGCAAGTGATTAAGGCAGATTCCGGTCTGGCAAGGTATACGTATCCGCTACGGACCGACCAGTTCACGCAACAACCGACAGGAAGCCTTGCTGTCTCAATTGACATAAAAAGTAAACATGGTCTAAAGACGATCTATTCACCTTCACATGAAGTGGCAGTCAATCGTAAAGACGATAATCGTGCAAATATCAGTTACGAAGGTTCAAATGTTCAGGTGCTGCGCGATTTCGCATGCTACTATTCCTTATCAGATAAAGATTTCGGTATTGACCTGATTACACATCGTGAGGATGTTGATGAAGATGGTTACTTTATGCTCCTCATCTCACCGAAGTTTGAAGTAAATAAGAAGGAGATCGTTGAGAAAGATTTCATCTTTATACTTGACCGTTCGGGGAGTATGAAAGGCAAGAAGATTGAACAGGCGAAGAAAGCACTCCGTTTCTGTATCAACAACCTGAATGATGGTGATCGTTTTAACTTAATCACTTTCAATACAGATGTTGATCCGTTTTCAGAACGTTTGGACTCGGTGAAGAAGATTCGGAAAGATGCACTCGCTTTTGTTGATGGTATCGTTGCGAATGGTGGCACAAATATCAACGGCGCGCTGCAAGCTGCTTTAGAAGAAAAACCGGACCCCAAACGTCCACGCATTATTGTGTTCCTAACTGATGGTGAAGCAACTGTCGGTGTAACGGATACCCCTAATATCCTTAAGAACGTGTCAGTAGCAAACAACGACAAATCTCGTATCTTTGCATTCGGTGTCGGCTATGATGTTAACGTAGATCTACTTGACAAAATGTCAGCACAGAATAGTGGCACACGTCAATATGTGAAACCGGAAGAAGATTTGGAAATTGCTATCTCATCGTTCTATACAAAAGTAAGTGAACCTGTTCTTGTGAATTTAGATTTGGATATTCGGAACATCAAGCTAAAGGATTTCTATCCTAAGAAACTCCCGCATCTGTTCCGTGGTTCTCAACTCACAGTGCTGGGTAGATATGTAGGGACAGGAGAGACCGATCTTGTCTTGAGCGGAGACATAAACGGAAAAACCCATGAATTCTCTAACAAGACTGAGTTCCCAAGGCAACAGTCGGATCACCAGTTTATGCCAAGATTGTGGGCACAACGGAAGGTTGCGTATCTTGTCGACGAAATCCGACTAAATGGAGAGAACAAAGAGTTGAGTGAGGAGATTACACGACTTAGTGAAAAATATGGCATCATGACGCCATATACGTCATTTCTGGTTACCGAAGAAGATTCACCCGGTAGAATGCTGAGTCAACTTCAACGATTCCAGAGAGGTAGTAGAGGTAGAAGCAACCGACCAGTACCTGTGACTGCACCCAGAGCACCATCAACTACCGATAGTAATAGTCAAGTTGAGCTCTCAGAAGTAAGGGTTGCTGAAAGTAAAGCTGCAAGGTTAGTAATAGAGAGCATAACTGTTCAAGAAATGCAAGAAGCAGAACAGTTAGCAATAACAGGATCAGCAATCAAGCATGTCAAGGACAAGACATTCTATCTACTTGATAAAGTCTGGGTCGACAGTACACATAAGAAAGATGCCAAGACGACAAAGGTAGAATTCGCAAGTAAAGTCTATTTTGAGTTGATTAAGAAAGAACCCGATCTGGCAAAATATCTTTCAGTTGGGAAGCATGTCATTATCTGTTATAAGGGAACATGCTATGAAATTCACCCTGCAAAGCAGCAAAAAGAAAGTCCATAATTCTATCGTTTTGTGTGTTTAACTTGGAAGATATTTATTTTTGCTGTTTTCTCTTGCAATGAAATTGAGCAGATGGATTTTTTGAATGTAAATCCGTTTTCACGGATAAGTTTGAAGAATTCATCTGCATTTTTTCGATTCGGTTCAGAAAAGATTGCGATCCCATTAAGTTCAAGAAGGTTTTGCAGTAGTTCAATGATCGAATCCCAATTCTGTTCCTCATAGATCACATCAGCACCGAGAACAACATTAAATCTTTTTTGAAAGCATGGTGCAGACCAATCCATCTGAACATAAGTGCCAGTAGATGTCTCGTTCTGTTGTGAATTATGCCTTGTAAATAGGAGTGCATCGTGTTCAAAATCGGTAAATGTAACTTCTGCACCCAATTTAGCGGTAACGATTCCTGCAAGTCCGTATCCACACCCTATCTCAAGAATACTTTTGTTGGATAGTGTAGTTCTGTTATCTGATAGATATTGTGCCAGACCGATGGAAGATTCCCAAAGATACGTCCAATAGGGTAAGAACAGTGTACCTTCAACATCTTCTTTGCTTAATGTTTCTAAATATTGGTCAGGATCATCAACAACAGTTAACTGAAATTTCCTGTTGTTTAGACAAATTTCGATGTTTTTGAGTGGATAGTTTAACAAGGTTCTCCCGTGTTGTTTCCTGCTGGCAGTTTCAATTCTGGGCGACGTTAACATAATTGGCAATAGAGAGTTTCTCTTTCGTTGTCCATCTTCTTATGATAGACATCTCGCTCTGTGTAGGCAATCGATTCTGTTTTCCACGAACCTGATTAACTGATCGCTCTTTTAACGAGACCTCAATTGTCAATACCTTCTTCAGTTCTTCACCGACTTCATCCATTGATTCCATTGTCCAAATTGATGTTTTGCCGTTATAGCAGGATTCTGAATAGGTTCTGACGCAGTGCCGCATCTTGCTACCATCATAAATGAGTTCATCCGTGCTCAATAGTTCTCGTATCCGAAAGATTTTGGACTGTTTCTTCTGATTGTCTTTTATTCTTATCTGGAATTCACCGATATCTGATGGCATCCACTGTAGTTTCCCACCACGTTGGACTTTCCCGAGTGCTATATGCCAATCATTAACCTGCTTGAGTAACGACTCTGGGGTTCTCCCTTTCATACTAAAGTTGGGTTGCGGTGGATCATGTTCCTCTACGACCCCTCTTTCAACAACAACTTGCTGAATCTGATATTTCTGATTCCAAATATAGTCAATGATGGGATTAACATGATTGACATCTAACATAGGATTTGCGATGAAGAATCTGAAGACATTTAGCCAGAAATCATCGTGTGCAAAATCCTGAATTAGTCTCGTGCCGCGAAAGGCATCCAACAACCGTTTGTTTCCACCTAATGCATGAACCTGTCCCCATCGCAGTGCTTCATCCATGTTATATTGCTTGGGTGTATGAAGAAAATAGTGTGCCATCTTCTTCGTAAGTGCTGTAGGTAATCCGGGTGCTGTTCTAATATTTTGACCTGACCCGATATGTATATACCACTTCTGATGTGTTTCATCCTCTGAAAACCATACGTTGTCCATGAATGCTGGAACACTGTAGGTAGCGAATAGGTGTCGAAGTAGTCCAGAAAACTGATGTGCTTGATTATGTCTTTTGATTTGCCAATGTTCAAGAGGACGAACCCAACTCTTATAATGTCTTGCTATCGTTTCAATAGCTTTAATATAGGATATATCATCCAATAGATCGGAGTTCTTTTCAAGATATAATAAAAATCTGAGGAGCAGTTTTGGAGATTTACTTCTTTTGAATGCAAGTGCAATTTCTTTAGCAATACCGTTCCTGAGTTCACTTTCACGAATTTTGTTGCTATAGATTTTGGGTATAATATCCTGTAGATTTCTCCCTTTCTTCTCCGCACTCAGTAGTTGTGTTGCTATCGCAGCTTTTGCAACATCGATCTCTTTTTGTCGTTGGATGGAAGTTTTGTTTAAACTACTACTAAAATGATTCTCGCGACACCACGTTTTGTATGCCTCTATTGATTTTAAACCCAATTCCCGAATATGACGTTGGATTATGTTATGCTTTCTTTCATTGTGAATGCTCATCTGCTTATTTTTTCTTTTTTGTGCCATCTTTTTGCCTCCATATTAACTAAAAAATGGATGCACTTTTTATTTTTCAATCTCGTGCTAATATATATTTCGCCCCTCTGGGGCTTGATGTGGGACTGGAAATGATCTATACACATTCCGTCCCTCTGGGACTGCCATTTTGATGTCCGATATTTTTTCGTTGAGTTACAACACTATATGAAACGCACAGTAAAAGAATCCTATTGTCCATTTCGGTATTGGATGTTGTTTGATGACTCTAAGATATTAAAACAGTATCAATATCCTATTTTTTGACAGCACCAAAAGTCACACCGCGTAGGAGGTGACTACGCATCAAGAACGTAAATATAGCGACTGGTAGCAGAAAGATGAAAGTTGATGCAGCGATTTTACCCCAATCCATACCAGCAGAACCAGTTGCACTTGTTATGGATGGTGGTGCAGTTACCGCTCTACCACCCGTTTCTGTCAACACAAGTGCGAAGGCGAACTCGTTCCAAGCGGTTATTAAGCAGAACACTGCAGTTGCAGCAATGCCTGTCACGGATTGTGGTAAGACGACTTTCAAGAATGTTTGGAAACGTGTATAGCCATCAACAAGGGCTGCATCTTCGTATTCCCTTGGTATCTCGTCAATGAATCCCTTCATCAACCATACAGCAAATGAAACATTGAAAGTCGTATAAAGTAGAATCAATCCGAAATGCGTATCTATTAACTTCAAGGAAATATACATGAGATAGATCGGTATTACAACCACAATAGGTGGAAGCATCCGGGTACTGAGGATGAAAAACAGGAGATCTTCCTTGCCAGCAATGTCGAAACGTGAAAATGCATAAGCAGCAATTGTACCTAATCCGACTGCAAGAATGGTACTACCTCCACCGACAATGATACTGTTCAGTAACTGATAGAAGAAATTAGAACCACCGTTTGCTAAACAGATAAAGACACCGACAGTAGACAATATAACCGGAATTAAAAACGTCAAGTTCTCCTTTCTATCATTTACTGCTAACCCATTGGAGACTTCATGCAAATTGATTCGGTTTTTCTTCCACGGATTTATCAATAGATATGCAACAACTGAACATATTATTAAAGAAAAGAACTGATACCTAACATCAACCTGTAGTCTGCTCTGAGTAGGTTCTGTACTGAAAAAACTGAAAATGCACGTCACTATAAAGATGCTATTCCAAATAATTCCGAGCGTTCGCGTTGAAATATACTTCTTAAATGGGTTCTTAATAAAAGAAAAGAGTGTGTATATAATCAGACCTAAAATCGTCTGAATGAAAAATAGATATGTTGCGAACGGTAAACCACCCTCTGGTATCAGTTTCAGATAATTTTCCACTGATACTGCAAATAGAAACTTAGGTAGTTTTGTGTTAATGTCTACACGAGCCTTTAGGGATGTAAGTAATATCCAAATTATTGGAAGAATGTATGTTATGACAGCAAAAGCAATTAATGAAAAGATCAGTATCTTTAATAAAACTGGCAAAATCCCTAAGAACCACTTGTAAATGGACTTTAGAGCTGCAAATGACAACGCAATGGATCTTTTCAGCAGAATAAGTAACCTGTTAATAAAACGTGACATTTAATGCTAATTCTCTCCCTTAACTTTATTCAGGTATTTTACATAGATATTGCTCAGGGCAACGATAATTATAAGCAGTATATAAGCCAACGCACAAGCCTTACCGGTATCAAAATTGCGAAATGCCAGTCTATATAGATTCATTGAAACGGTTTCGGTAACGGTACCAGGTCCTCCCTCGCGTGTTAGCACATAGACAATGTCAAACATCTTGAAAGCATCCATAGTCCGGAATAGGAGTGCTATTAGCAGAAGAGGTGAAACCAATGGCAATGTAATACGTCTGAATTTGAACCATGCAGATGCTCTGTCTACATCCGCTGCTTCGTATAGGTATTTCGGAATAGCACTCAATCCTGCTAATGCGATTAACATCATAAAAGGAGACCACATCCACGTGTCAACGATTACCACAGCTAACATTGCTATTTTCGGATCGGTTGTCCATGCAATGGGAGGACTAAAAACGTTTCTTATGATTGGGACGTATTGGATCGGACTCAAAAGAAAGTTCAGCAATCCTGACCCATCGGAAGCAAGGATGAATCGCCAAAAAAGTGCGACTACTACAGGGGACAACATCATCGGTAGAAGTAGTAAAGTTGTGACGATTCCCTTACCAATGAAGTGCCGGTTTAAAAGAAGTGCTAAACCAAACCCAATCAGGAACTGAGCAGATACAGCCAAGACGACAAAATATGCGGTTGTTCGAAAATATCCCCACATGTCTGGATCAGAGAGAACATCAATATAGTTGTTCGCTCCGATAAATCTTGGAGATTTTGGCATTGACGCATCGTAGTCATGAAAGCTTAAAAACAGTGACCAAAGAAGCGGAAAGATATTCATCAGAATGAGCAGAACCATCGTTGGCATAATAAATGCCATCTTGAGTTGGTAATCACTCATGCCATGTGAGAAACGGTTGAACTTCATTATAACAATTGTTAATGCATCAATCAGACAACTACACGAGACAACAAATAACATTTTAAGGACTTACACAATTTCAGTTTGAACGTATCATATACTGGACAGACAGCATAGAATGCGTAACGTTCGAAATTGCCTAAGTCCCGAATCATCTGAAAATTTATGGTAGAATATGGTATTTCTTACACATTCTACATCGGCAGAATGCGCGTGGTAGAATGCGCGTATGGCATTCTACATGATTCTACATGATTCT
>VXOP01000088.1 GCA_009839975.1 Candidatus Poribacteria bacterium | reverse complement strand
TTCCATAACATTATGCACGCTTCCGTGAAAACTACCACCAACGAAAGCAATATCTGCTAACCCGTACAATTTTGCAAGCATGCCTACCGTATCTATAATAACGACATCTGTATGTTCTAAATTTGCATCGCTTGTTAACGCTGAATAGCGGTCGTAAGATAGGTTTCGTCTTTTTAAATCTGCGGTAATATCTCTTATTCGCTCAGGAGTCGGTTCATGCGGCACTAAAATCAGTTTCAGCACAATTCCAGACTCCTGTTGACGTAAGATTTGAAATGCATCCAATACTATCTTTTCATCCTCAGCATAAGTACTACCAGCAATGAGGATTGGACGTCTTAGTGTTGATTGTCCTGGGAAAAACTCGCTATTATTTCCAACCGACATCGCCTTTCTGTCCACCTGTTCGTAACGGGTATCACCTGTTACAACAACCTGATTTGGAACGTGGCTAAGCCTTTTAAATCGCACTGAATCCGCTTCAGAAATTGCACAGATGAGCGAAATGTGTTGATGTATACTCTTAAAAAATGACCTGCTAATTGCACCAAGACGTCTTGACTCCGCATGTATTGTCCCAGCGATAACAACAATCGGTATTCCTAATTTTGATACCTGCCATACAAGATTTGGCCACATGTCGTATCTTGAAAAAACCAGACAATTCGGTTTTATAAGGTTGGCAAGACGTACTGCATTACGTCTTGTATCAAAGGGTAGATAAACCGCTGCATCAACAAATTTATAGGATGCTACATTTGGTGCAACAGAAGGTGAGAAGTAAGTAAGAACGATCCGTGTATCAGTGTGTAGCACCTCAATCAGCGGCTTAGACTGTTCAAACTCGCCAACGGAGGTAAAATGAAACCACGCAGTTTTGTCTAAATTACGAGAAGTTCCAAGCTGTTTTTCTAATTTACTGAAGACTTCTCGTCGACCCACAATTCCCTCGCGAATCTTGCGATTCCAGCATCCCATAATGTGATATGCAATGAACATCAAGGGAATTGCGAAAACGTTATATACAAATCGCCAAAACATTGAACTTTAAACTATTCTTCATCTATGGCATCTAAAATCTTCTTCTTGAGTACATCTTTTGGCATAGCTCCGACAATCTGTTCAGCGATTTCTCCATCTTTGAACACCAGGAGTGTTGGAATACTACGAACACTATATTTCATTGCGCTTTGTCGGTTTTCATCAACGTTGACTTTCCCAACTTTGAATTTCTCTGCGTTTTCTTCTGCGAGTTCCTCTAAAATCGGTGCAATCATCTTGCATGGACCGCACCACTCAGCCCAAAAGTCAACAACTACGGGTGTATCTGATGCGACGACCATTCCATCAAATGTATCATCGGTAATTTCGAAAGTACTTTCTGACATCTTAACTCCTTATATGCAAATCTTAAATCTAAGTTATTCTTGAATGATTAGGTTAAATGCAATTGTTACATTTAATCTCAAAAAATGCATCATTGCACCTAATATTTTACTCTATAATGTGTTTAATTTCCACACTATTTTATATAGCAATAGAAATATAGGCTAACTTATCCATGAAATATGAAATAACATTGACACAGCTAAGAATATATGTTATAATATAAACTGTGTAAATACGCAAACACAAAGATTCATAATCAACATCGGGTAAAATCTGTTCCAAAAAACTCGTGAATATCATAATCTTTCATAATGTAGCACAACTGCATGAAGATTAACATACTAAATTCGTAGGGATTGGGATTCTCCATCCGTATATTACCCGATTAAAACCTTGATCTTCATCCGTATGCTTTCCACCATTTCAAAAATCTCTTAATAGTAGTAGTCACAATCCGTGTGCCGTCGTGTTTCATAATAGTAGTAGTCACAATCCGTGTGCCGTCGTGTAATGTATTGATATCGACCGTCCATTATCAAGTAAAAGGAGACATCCTTATGGTAAATAGAAAACCTGAAAGCACAATTTTGAAACCACTTGACGACGCAGATGTAACAACATGGCACTTACCTAAAGGTGCAATTGGCAGATTAGCGCGAGGACGAGTTACAGACATGTCCTTTTCACTTGATGGTGAATATCTGGCAGTCGCAACCGCAATAGGGTGTTGGCTGTATGACAGAGCTTCGCTGAAACCTATTGCACTGTTTGATCAAGAAAACGGAATGGTAAGATCTGTAATTTTCTCCGACGACAACCAATTTATAGCAACATCTAATTCTGATGGTGTTGTGAAGATATGGGAAACACAGAACCTGCAGTGCCAAGCAGAAATAGATCACCGCAAGAATGTAGCGGCAACATCAGGCCGTTTTGACAACATCCATTTTTCGCATGATAATGAATACTTAGCAGCATCTTCTATTGACAGGCAAAATGTTGTCTACGCGTGGCAACGAAACACGGATGAACCCTCCACAAATTTTCCAATTGACATAGAAGATACAAGCGGACACAGTTTTCCTATCTGTTTCTCTCCGATAGAGAATTTAATTGCTTATGTCTCATCTGGAAACACAAATCATACAATCACAATTACGGATATAGAAACCGATGAACACATTGCACAACTCAATTGCTTAGCACCATTGCTTTACCAAGGTCTCGTTTTTTCACATTGTGGGAAATATCTTGCTACTGTCAATCAGGACAAAGAGGTATTAGTATGGAATGTCTACAAAGGAACCTTCGTAACAGAACCTATCACATACCATCCTGATGCGCGGTTAATCCCTGCCTATACAACTGAGGGGGCATTGCGTATTGCCGAAATTCGCAATAATAAAGTTGTGATCTGGGATGCTATCCAAAAACAAAAAAATGATACATTATCTCGTCAGAAACGCAGAAATGATCATTTTTTGGACGGTCATCAGGAACACTTCTCATCTAATGGAGCGTACATCGCAACGATCCAATCCCGTAGCGATCTCTGTGTGTGGACAATCGGCACACCGTCAAGTAAAATATCAAGTCCAGCTGATCATAAACCCGTACCGCATTCGATAACTATTTCTCCAGATGGTAAAACTGTAGCGAGTGGGCATGGGTTTGGCATGTATCAAGTATTCTGGAATGTGGAACAGAGACAAACAGAACAGATATTTCCAACACAAAAGATGCAAGCACAACGCACACTTCTAACCGAAAACCTGACAGAAGAAGAAAAAAAGTTGTGGTACCGTGTCAGTGCTGTGTCGCCATGTGGAAAACGTCTGGCACTTCGTGACATACCAAGAGGGTCAATTGAAATTTGGGATATCGCATCTGAGACCCTTGTTACAGAACTCTCAGATAGTAATCTATCCAGATCTTGGCGTACAAGGAGTTTTTCGCCTACTGGTGAACTGTTTATCAGCTCCGCGTCTACAGGCGAAATTGATGTTTGGGATACAGAGTCTGGTGAGAAGATCAAAACGCTTCCAGGAGACAATCGAATGATCTCGACAACTGCATTTCACCCCGATGGCAGGCAACTCGCCGTTGTGCCACAAGGGAGCTCTGGAATGCTTTGGGGTATTGTCAATGGTGAACTGATCGGATTGTTCCCTTCAGATCTGCCAGAAGATACCTCATGTTATAGGGGTGATCCAGAACAGATACACCAATATATTCAAAAATTTAGAAAAATAAACAATCAAGCTAAGTGTTGTCCTTACAAACTCGCTTTCTCTCCTTGTGGCACAACTATCGCTTGTGGGATACAAGATCATATCCGGTTGCGAGATGCAGCTACTTTAAAAACAAAAATGCTCATACTACTACCAGAAACGTGCAGCAGACCGTTCGCACTCACATTTTCCCCATGCGGAAAATACCTTGTTTCCGGTTCTTGGTGGAAAAAGGGATTAGAAAAAGTCTCCATACGAATATGGGAGATAGCAACTGGTCAAAATATACACACTTTCTGGGGACACGTTTCGGATGTGCAAGATTTAGCCTATTCACCAGATGGCTTACTTTTGGCAAGTTGTAGCTATGAAGGCACTATTCTGCTTTGGGATATGAAACCGTTTATTAACACTTAAACATTTCTCGTAAATCCATCTGTAATATAGTGATGCTGCTTGCAGCACACGACATCGTCAACGCGTGAGATTACCGGACCTCGCGCGTACATACGTAATAAAAGGAGATAGTTCTATGGAAAACAGAACCGCTTTAACCCCTGTACTTAAACCACTTAACGAAACAGATGTAACAAAATGGGAACTACCCGAAGGGGCAATTGCCCGATTGGGTCGGGGTGTGCTGAAGGATATATCTTTTTCTCCCGATGGGAGGTATCTTGCTGTCGCAACGATGAACGGATGTTGGTTGTATGATTTACCCACACTTACACCTCTTGCATTGTTTGAGACAGAACGGGGTATGATTCAGAAGATCGTCTTCTCGCGCGATGCACAGTGGATTGCTACCAGCAACGCGGATGGCATCGCTAAGGTATGGGACACACAAACCCTGCAGTGTATCACTAAGATAGATTTCAGGGCTAGTGCGCTCCACTTTTCGCAGGATGGACAGTATCTTGCTATGTCCAACCACCGAGGAAGTGCTATCTATTCTTGGCGTACAAATACTGACGAACCCGTCCACCGGTTTCCCATTGAGGCAGAGGATACGAAGGGACACAGATTTCCTATCTGCTTCTCACCTAATGAGAATCTACTCGCGTATGTGTCTGCTGTGTCTCCCCAGGACACTATAACAATTTCAGATATAGACACCGGTGAACATATTACAGACATGAGTTGTCCTGCTCCTTTGGCATTTCAAGGTCTTGTATTTTCCCCCTGTGGTCAATACCTTGCATCGGCACACAGTAATGGCGATGTACAGGTGTGTAATGTTCACAATGGCGCCTCAGAAATAGTACATACCGTATCCGGCGTAACTTACGTGAAACTTGCACCTGACGCGACTTATGTGGAACTTGCTTATACACCTGATGGAACATTACGGGTGGCTGAAGTCCATAAGGGAAAGGTTGTGATGTGGGATACAGTGCAGCGCAAGAAGGTAGACACTTTGGAATTTGGGACACGCGGGATATGTTGCTTTTCAGATGATGGGACTCAGTTCGCTATCGCTAATTCCCGCGAATTCCGAGTATGGACAGCAGACAAATCAAATAGAGTCGTGCCTATGCCTGATGCCCATATAGGCATCGTCAGATGGTTGCGTTTTTCTCAAAAAGGAAAGACGCTGATTAGTGCGCACGGACTTGGAACCCTGGACTGGGCTGTAGTGAATCATCAGTTACAACGAATTTTCCGTCCCGATACAGAGGGGTACTCTGGTGGTATTAGAAGTGTCTTGTCTCCTTGTGAAAAATTCCTTGCTGCAGCTGTCTTAGGAGTCCGTCATAGCAACGACATCGCTATCACAGTCTGGCATATTACATCTGGCAGCCTAATTGCCGAACTGACTGAACATGAAAAACGTGTTCTACAGATGGCTTACTCACCGACAGGGGACTGTTTAGTCAGTGGATCTCTGTCCGGTGAGCTCTATGTATGGGACACGCAGCAATGGGAAAAGCGACACAAACTCATAGGACACACTGATGGGATTAGAAGTGCGGTATTTCACCCTGATGGGAAGCAGCTCATCACCGCATCCCATGACAAAACTGCACGGGTATGGAATGTTGAAAATGGTGAACAGGTGGGGGCACTCCCTTTAGACGCACTCTTAGAAGATACATCCCTATATAAAGGACGATCTCAAGAAATCCAACAATTCATTGATTGGAAACAGAAGATGGGGACTCAGCAGTCAACTTACGGAACTGTCTGTCCTGGTAGTATAAAGATTTCTCCGTGTGGTTCCCTCATCGCCGGTAAGTTGTCTCGTGAACGGAGATGGAAAGGCATAGCTAATGAGATTAGACTGTGGGATGCAGCAACCTTAGAAACACGAATGGCGATACTGCTACCCGCAGATGCTTCTAGTACCTATGTGCTTGCATTTTCACCTTGTGGACGGTATCTCGCTTCCGGTACTTGGTGGAAAAAAGGTTTAGAGCAGATGTCTATCCATTTATGGGAGGTCACCACAGGTGAAAACGTCCATACTTTCTGGGGACATCCAACAGATATTCATGATATCGCATTTTCACCAGATGGGGAACTTCTTGCAAGTGGTAGTTTTGATGGTACAATCCTGCTGTGGGATGTGAAAGCATTTATCAACTGATAAACATTCCTCGTCAAACCATCTATAATATAGTGATGCTGCTTGCAGCGTACAACATCGTCGACGCGCGAGGCTACCGGACCTCGCGCTTACATTCGCAATAAAAGGAGATAGCTTTATGGAAAATAGAACCGTTTTAACTCCCGCGCTTAGACCACTTCACGACACGGATGTAACAACCTGGGAACTACCCAATGGCGCGTTAGCGAGATTCGGAAGAGGATTACGACTTGATATCGAGTTTTCACATGATGCTGCATATCTAACTGTAGCAACAAAAATTGGGTTCTGGATTTATGATCTGGAAACATTGAAACCACGCGCATTGTGGGGAAACGAACGCGGTATGATGAATGTCGCTACTTTCTCTCACGATTCTCAATGGATAGCCACAGGAGACCAAGACGGTATACTTAAAGTATGGGATACGCAAAATGGACAAGTCGTTACAAGGATAGATTGGGGAAGTACTCGATGGCGCAACAGTATCTTACATGTTAACTTTTCTCACAATGATAAGTATTTGGCTGCATCAGGATTTGGTCACAGTGCTGTCTATGACTGGCGTGGAAATCCGAATGAACCCGTTTACAGTAATACAATTGAAAAACCAAAATTAGAAGACTATAGTAAAGAAAGTGCTGCCTATGATAGACATTTTCCAATAGCTTTTTCACCTAATGGGAATCTATTCGCGTCTGTGTCCGCACCAGACACGGTCTTGATTACTAATGTAGACAGTGGCGAAGATATAGCATGTCTTTCAGGCAATACTGCACCCTTGCATTCACTCAAGTTTTCACCTTGTGGGCAATTTTTTACTGGTGCTTGTCGTGGATCTACCGTTCAAGTATGGAATATTCACAAAGAAGCACTTGAAATGCAACCCACTACTTTTGATGGTAAAAGAGTCAGAATTGCTTATACTTCTGACGGATCCTTACGTGTTGCTGATATATACACAAATAGGGTGGATATAGTCGATTTGCATCAACAGAATGAAATATTTACCTTTGACACTTTAGGAAACACGGCAGATAACGCGCGCTTTTCTAACAACGGTAAACAATTTGCTATTGATTGCTGGAATAACAAAATTCAAATTTGGAAAGAGGACACTCCTAACACGAGATCGTTCTTTTCCGGTTATGGAAGTATTCCATATTCGGTTGCATTTTTACAGGATAGCAGTATATTAATTGGGGGAAACTGGGGAAGTACTGGTAAGTTGTTTTGGGATGTTAAGAAAAGAAAAGTTTTGCCGACACTGCAGAATATGACTAAGAGAGCGTCATTTAGAAGAATGATGTCGTTGTCTCCTGATGATCAACATTTGGCTGTTGATACGAGTCATAATGATATACAAGTCTGGCATGTTGAATCGGAAGAATTGATAGCAGAATTAACCGAACATGAAAACCGTATATACTCATTGACTTTTTCTCCAAACGGACAATATCTCGTCAGTGGAGGTTGGACAGACGAAGTCTTTGTATGGGATACCGTAAAATGGGAAATCAAACATGCATTAAAAGCACATACGGGTTATGTTCAAGCACTTGCATTTCACCCAGATGGAAAACTACTGGTTTCTTCCTCAAGGGATGGCACGGCTATACTCTGGAATGTTGTAACTGGAGAACAAGTTTCAGCACTACCCTTACCAGACACCTTTGATGATGCCGAATTATATAAAGGTGAACCAGAGGAGATAGAAAGAGTCATGAATGGTGGAAATCTTGAATGGAAACAGTACCAACACATGGAGTCTATTACATTTTCACCAGGTGGTGAATTGATTGCCGGTGGGCTTGGGACATGGTTAGCCGATGGTTTAACAAGTGAGATACGTATCTGGGACACAGAAACCTTAAAAACTCGAATGATAATACTCCCCCCTCAAGGCTGTATTCGCCCGTGGGCATTAGCATTTTCACCTTGTGGAAACTACCTCGCTTCTGGTGCTTGGTGGCATCCTGGATTGAATAGAACACCTATCCGTTTGTGGGACATCAAGACTGGTGAAAATATACATACTTTCTGGGGACACTCATCTGATGTGCAAGATTTAGCATTTTCACCAGATAGAAAACTACTCGCAAGTGCTGGATTTGATGGCACTATCCTGCTTTGGGATGTAAAAACGTACATCAATTGACAAATTTGTAGTATTTTTTCTAAAATTCATTTGACATTACCTCATGTTATGTGATATACTTAAAGTCTGTTCAGGAGAGAACATCGTTCTGAATTGTGTTCATTGAAAAAATATTTGACATTGTTCGAATTTTGTGGTAAAATAATATTCCTTTTCAAGAAGGGTTTGACAATGTTCAAATTTAATGGTATTATAGATACCATACTCGGGGGTGTAGCTCAGTTGGGAGAGCGTCTGGTTTGCAACCAGAAGGCCAGCGGTTCAACTCCGCTCATCTCCATCGTCAAAAAGTAGATTAAAATCGCTTTGAGACGGCGTTCTTTGACAATTGTATATAGAGGGTAAATCGGTAGAAAAAGATATCACC
>VXOP01000418.1 GCA_009839975.1 Candidatus Poribacteria bacterium | reverse complement strand
ACGCAGTACTAAATAATCAGAGAGGAGTAAAAATAGTGAAAAAAGTTTTTCTTTGTGCACTTGTAGTTTTCTGCTTTGCTGCACTAACCGCAAATGCACAGATAGAATGGGACGCCGAAAAGTTTATGCCAGTTTCCGAAATCAAAGCGGGGATGACAGGTAAGGGATACACCGTATTCTTTGGTACAGAGGCAGAAGAGTTTGAGTATAAAATTGTAAGCATCGAATACAACTCTGCCCCCGGCTGGGATGTCGTATGGGCAGAAGGAACAAGTGAGAACTTCAAACGCACAGGTGTCGCGGGTGGTATGAGTGGAAGTCCATGTTATGTAGATGGCAGACTCATGGGGGCAATCTCGTTGGGGTATTTCAACCAACGTGAAAAATCAAACCTGTTCGGGATTACACCCATAGAATTAATGGTCAAAGTTACAGATCGCGGCATGAAACCTAATTTGAGATATGCTGGCGCAAAATACTTCAACCAAAATTCTGAATATGCCTCCGAAGGTCTTAATATGGTACCTGCTCTTCCCCCTAATGGTGAAATAGGAATGCGGCAATCACAGAATAATCGTAGTATGCATAACACCAACCCCGGATTTAACCCACAGGCGTATTCTTTACGTTTGGCAATTCCGCTCTCACTTCCAAGTCTTGATCCAGTAACATTGAAGATGTTAGAGCCGATACTGCAGAGATCCAATATGATGCCTGTACAGGCTGCAGGTGGTGGTGGACCTGTGAAAAAATCACCTGTTGAAGAGGGACAAATAATCGGAACGGAGTATGTCCGGGGCGACTATTCTGCTTTCGGGTTTGGAACGATCACTTACATCGATAAGAACAAAAAAGAACTGCTCGCTTACGGACATCCAGCAGATGGAGAAGGAAATGTTAACATACCACTTTCCGGTGGATATGTCCATTTTATCCTACCGAGTCGAGCGCGTTCCAGCAAAGTTGCATCAGCAACACAACCGATTGGAACGTTAGTGCAAGATCGTATTCCGGCGATTGCGGGTTTGATAAAAAAACTTCCTAATTCACACCACTATATTCCCGTTACAGGAAAAGTACAGACATCCGATAAGAAAGTACGTGATGTCAATTATGAAGTTATTCGTGAACCTTTCTTCACGCCAATCTATACTGGAATCGGTATCTCAAATATCGTTAACGCAATGGAATTCGGTTTCGGTGACAACACCGTGAATGCAAAAGCAACCATAAAACTTGCGGAACATCCTGATTTGGATACGCGCCAGATCGTCTTAGAAAACATCAATTCTTCAAGCGGATCCCCAGGATTTAATGTTACCCGCTTGATTTCAGGTGCTGTAGCAGACATCGTAACGAACCCTTTTGCTAAACTAAGAATTGATTCCATAGACTTTGACATCAAAATCCAAGACAAGCGGAATACTGCACAGATCCTTACCGCTCACCTTGATAAGAACTCGTATCGACCAGGTGAAACGGTAACGATGACCTTGACCGTCCGTCCCTACCTTGAACAACCGAAGACATTAACGGCATCAATTACGATTCCTAAGGATACTCCTGATGGCATCGTATTGCTACGGGCAATGAGTTCCAGTTCCTATCGTTCGTGGCAGCGTGCGCGGGCACCAGGGAACTTTAGTCCGAAAAATGTTAATCAGTTAGTGAAGTTAATTCAACAGGTTGAACCGAACACGAATCTGGTTCTTGAGATTTCTGCTCAGAGACCGGGTTTAACTGTTCAAGGTGAAGAGTTCTCGGATCTGCCGATCTCAGTGATGTCTGTCATGAATACCGCTACACGTTTAGGTGAAAGAGGGTATACCATCGGTACGGCATTAGAGACCAATAGAGTTGAAACGGAATACATTATTAGCGGAAGTGCGTCCATGCCAATTGCAGTCAATAGAAACGCACAATAACCTATTTTGAAATTATGGTGAATTTTAAAAAAAATTATACACATCCGTACCCCAGTAGGAGCGATTTCCTAATCGCTCCGTCTGATGAGTATATAAATAAATCTATATTCTACCATTGTAAGTATTATTTTCAAGCGCATTTAACAGGAGGATAAGTATAATGCGACGTTTGATTTCCTTTTGGAGCCTGATGGCAATCTCCTTGATATTTGTGAGCCTTGCTTCCGCAGTCTCCACATCGTTGTGGGAACAACAACATAGAACAGAATTTGAAGCAGGTGAGATTAAGAATATCTCTGTTACAAGCAAGGGAGATGCCAGTTTATCCAAGAAGGTAGAAGAATTCTCGGAACTTAAAGAAGCCCAGGTCTGGGCACTCGCTGAGGATTCTGAGGGTAATATCTATGCGGGAACAGGCAACGAAGGTAAAATTTATAAAATCAGTGCTGATGGTAAAACTGTCACTCTATATTTCGATTCACCTGAAGTTACGATATTTAGCCTTGTCACGGGGCCAGACGATGTCCTTTATGCTGGCACTGGTCCCGATGGATTAGTCTATAAAATAACAGATAAAGAGACCCCGCCGAAAACACTTCTTAAAAAAGGCGACAAGTATGTATGGGCGTTACATCTTGACGGTGAAGGGAATCTATATGCTGCTACGGGTACTGAAGGAAAAATATATAAAATCACACCCGAGGGTGAATCCAGCGTTTTCTTTGACACTGAAGAAAAGAATATCTCATCCCTGCTTGCCTTTGATGGTGGATTATACGCAGGTAGTAGTGGTAACGGTATTATCTACAAAATCATGAATGACGGATCCTCTAGTGTGATTTATCAAGCAAGAGAGAAAGAGATTCGTGATCTGGTCATGGACAGTAAAGGTAACGTCTTTGCAACTGCTGTTACTTCCGTGCCTATGGATAGAGGTGCTCCCCGACCCAGTAGAGGTCCAGCTGTGCCTAATCCGCAAGCACCCGGCAGTGGTCCCCCACAAGAAAACAGGTCGGTGATTTACAAACTTCATCCAGATGGTACAACTGCTCACGTCTGGAGTTCTCCTGAACCCTTGATCTTCTCTACGGTTTTGGAAAGCGATGAACAGATATTAGTGGGGACAGGTAGCAATGGAAATCTGTATCGTGTCAATCCAACGAATGGTGAGTTTCATTCGGTTGGAAAATGTGAGGCAAAGGATGTAGTCGCTATACTTAAAACCAAAAACTCAGATGATATGAAGACAATTGTCGGGGCAGGGAATCCTGGTAAACTCTACACGTTAACTGAGACATACTTTGAGGAAGGCACGCTTGAATCTTCTGTTCACAATGCACAGAGCCTATCTCGTTGGGGTAAAATTTCGTGGGAAGCGGATGTGCAAGAAGGCACTTCACTCACTTTTGCGACGCGGACAGGGAACACCCGCAAACCAGATGATACTTGGAACAAATGGTCTGACGAACTCACCACTGCTGAAGGGACACAAATACCCAATGCTGCTGCGCAGTATATCCAGTGGAGAGCAAAATTCACAACCACAGACACTGCTAAAGCACCTATTTTGAAAAAGGTTACACTTGCGTCCGCACAAACGAATGTTGAACCAACACTCTCAAGCGTTACCGTTAGGACAGGTGTGAGCAGTGCACAACGTCCAGTGCCACAGCCTCCCGGTGCTCCAAGCAGAAGCGGCTCAGCTCCAGCTTCACCAAAAAGATGGAAGGTTGAATGGAAAGTAGCAGATGCAAATAGGGATACCTTACAGTTTACGGTATACTATAAAGCAGTTGATGAAGAGAACTGGAAACTTCTTAAAAAAGAACTTAATGCCCCAAGTTACGATTGGGATATTACATCAATCGCTGATGGGAAATATGAAGTCAAGGTTGTTGCAACAGATAAACTCAGCAATCCAGTCGGATGGGAAAAAACTGTAGATAAAGTTAGCGCACCAGTAAGCGTAGATAATACAGACCCTGAAGTTGGGGAAATAAACGTTGAACCGCAAGACGATGGAACGTTCAAGATTACATGCAAGGTCTCCGATGCAATGAACACTGTCCAAAGAGCGGTCTATAAGATTGACAACGACGAACAGTGGAGAGTTATCTTCCCAGAAGATGGTATCTTTGACTCTAAAGAAGAACAACTGCTATTGCATACAACCAAGCTGCCAGAAGGGGCACACAGCATAACGATCCGTGTGACCGATAGAGCACAGAACACAGCAACAGGTCGTCAAAGCTTCTAATAGTCATCAAATTAAGGATATCCCGGGCTGGTAAATGCGATTTCCTAATCGCACATACCAGACTGGGATATCTTTTATCATATTGCCTTCGTCTACCATAAAAGACATTTCAATAAACCCAGTAGGGGCGAGGTCTCCTCGCCCCATAAGGAAGGAATATTTTATCAAATTGTGAAATCCACTATAATTATAAGTGATAAATAGTCTGGGTGAAAAATTTGACAATAATGCTAAAATGTCGTATCATAACTATAGAGATTATGCTCTTTTAAAACTTGTAGCGAATTGTGGACACTCATAATCATTTTACCCAACTCTTTAAAAGGTAGTATTGAAGAAGTCAGCGTGAGGAGCAATATATGAAGTTGTTGTTTAGGTTCTTTTTGTGTAAGTTCAAAATATCCAGTATGCTGTTTATGCTTATCGTTGTAGGTAGTGTTGACGCACAACAGAATCTGGCACGAGATGCTTATGCGATCTTTGAACAATCTTGTCTAATCTGCCATGGTGAAAACGGATCCTACAGGGAATCACTTATCATTGAACACAAAGCACTTATTGATGGTGGAGCCGTTATCCCTGGGAATCCTGATGATTCCGTGTTTTATCAACGACTCATTGAAACGAATGTAGCAAAACGTATGCCGCTTGGTCAGCCGCAACTTGCCCCTGAAGCAATTGAGACGGTCCGCCAATGGATTGCAGCAGGCGCACCCGATTGGGACGCTATTCCTAAACCAAAACCCGACTTCATTACAAACGATACACTTCTTGAAACAATTGAAAACCACGTCAACTCTCTTGCCGCGCGGGACAAATCCTTTGCACGCTATTTTACATTAACACACCTTTATAATGCAGGTGAAACGACTGAAGCACTCAACGCCTATCGGCGCGCCCTCTCAAAACTGATCAATAGCCTCTCTTGGGGACGCAAGGTTGTTAAACCGCACCCTATTGATGCGGAACAGACAGTTTTCTACATTGACCTTCGCGATTATGAATGGGATGTCCGAAACGATGCGTGGACACAGATTGAACAAAAGTATCCCTATAAAATAACATTTGACGCGCCGACACAAGCACATCTACGTGAAAAACTCACAACACTACAACAAGAGATGGACTGTGAAGTGCCGTTTGTCCATGTGGATTGGTTTCTTGCGACTGCGTCACTACCACCGCTCTATCATGACATTCTTGCACTACCCAATACAGACCGTGAATTAGAAGCAGCACTTGAGGTATTCGTTGCTGAAAACCTGCGAAATGCCCCTGGTAAACGTGTGTGGCGTGCGGGTTTCAATAATTCCCGTGTTTCAAGGCACAATCGCGTTCTTGAGCGTCACACGTCTCGGTATGGAGCGTATTGGAAAAGTTATGACTTTGCGGGGAGTTCAGAGTCACAAAGTGTCTTTACACATCCACTTGATTTTTCACAAGATGGTGGTGAAATTATCTTCAATTTACCGAACGGTTTGCAGGCATATCTTATTGTAGATAGGGAAGGCATCCGCATTGATGCGGCACCGATCAGCATCGTTTCGAATCCTGCTGTGGCGGATCCGACAGTACGGACGGGTCTTTCCTGCATCGGGTGCCACACAAAGGGCATGCAGACGTTTGAAGACGAGGTGCGTGCTGTTGTTGAACAAGCAGATAATCCACCTTTTAACAAACAACGTGCGTTAGACCTCTATGTTCAAAAAACAGTGATGGATGAACTTGTAGCGGAAGATATGGAACGTTTTCGTGTAGCACTTGAAGAAGCAGGCGGGGTGTTTGGGGGTATTGAACCGGTCCAACGATTGCACGAGGCGTTTCAAGGCCCCCTCAGTGCAGCACATGCGGCAGCTGCCGTTGGATTAGAAACAGATACATTCCTTGAAAGAATTAGGAATAATGTGAGTTTACAAAACTTATTAGGATCATTGGTATTAGAAAACGGCACGGTAAAACGAGACGCATGGACAACGGCTTTTCACGATGTGATTACTGCGTTAGATTCTCCTGATAGCATTTTGCCACCTGTTGAACAGCGACCAGAACGTATTCCCGGTGCTGGTGTTTATATGCCAGATCCGAATTTACGTGCTGCAATTGAGGAAGTACTCGGCAAAACACCTGGTGATGTGATTACAACTGAAGATATGGCGACGTTGACAGAACTAAATGTAGAAGGAATAGGAATTCGTAATATCACGGGACTTGAATTTGCTATAAATCTACATATTCTAAAAATCCGATCAAATATGATTTCTGATATTTCTCCACTCGCAGGATTAACCCAGATGCATGGGTTATGGTTGTCAAGTAACGAGATAATAAATATATCAGCTCTTTCAGGATTAACAAACTTACGGATGCTTAGTATATATCGGAATGAGATAACGGACCTCTCACCACTTCGGGGATTAACGAACTTACGTGGACTGTCTGTTTATGCGAATCCGATTTCAAGCATCCAACCCCTTATCGGTATGAAAGATCTTAACTGGATAAGGATGAGTTATGAAGAGTCTGGTGACTTGTCTCCTATATCAGAATTGAGTAGTTTAGAAAGTTTTGCCTACTGGGGTTCTGGTGGACCTGTTCCCGATTTGTCACCTCTGACGAACTTGCCAAAACTAACAAAACTGGATATTAAGGGCGGCGGTACAGTTGATCTGTCCCCATTAGCACGAGCAGATACATTAGAAAGATTTGAATTGTGGAGATCAAGTGAAAATCTACCCGACCTGTCTCCTTTAGCAGAATCAATAAATTTGAAGGAACTATGGGTTATTGATTGTGGGATCACAGATATAACTTTTTTACAGAATTTCACAAGTTTGGAACGGTTAAATCTTGCCACGAACAACATATCGGATGTGTCCCCATTGGCAGCATTAACCAATCTGAAATGGTTAGCCCTCACCAACAATCCGATAATAGATTTCTCACCTTTAACACAACTCTTTGAAAGTACGAAAATACTATTTGATGTTACTATTCCCGATCTGAATCTTCGCACAGCAATTGTTGAGACTCTTGGGAAAGTGGATGCTACTGTTCCGATTACGCTTGAAGAGATAGCAACCTTAACAACCCTCATAGCAAGAAGCAAGGACATTAGGGATCTGACAGGACTTGAATTTGCAACAAACCTGGAAGTACTTGATATTGCAGGTAATCCACTATCCGATTTATCTCCTCTGACGAAGTTAGTAACGTTGAAATTGCTCGAATTTTCCGGCGAGTCTCTATCAGACCTATCCCCTCTTGCAGATTTAATCAACTTAGAAAGGTTAGGTTTTTGGAAGACTTCTGTTTCAGACCTATCACCTCTGGCAGGATTAACAAAACTAAGATGGTTAGGATTTTTTAGCAATCCGATGATTTCTGATCTGTCACCCTTGGCAGGATTAACAAATTTGAAAGAGCTGCATACTTACAGTTCCAACAGACCTGGTCTCTTACCCTTAAAAAGTTTAACAGGTTTAGTAGCGTTATCGGTACGTGGTAGTGGCGTGTCGGACATCTCACCCTTGGCAGAATTGATTAATTTAGAACAGCTCAATTTAGAGGGTAACCGTAATATATCAGACATTTCAGCTTTGGCATCTTTGAAAAAACTTGTATACCTGAATCTTCACACCAATCAGATAGAAGACGTATCACCCCTTGCAGGTTTGCACAACTTGGAACGTCTGCAGCTTGAACGTAACAATATATCAGACTTCTCGCCTTTGGATGGATTACGTGCACACACAGAAATCTTTTGGTTCAGCAATCCAGGTTTTGCTCAAGGCGGTCCTAAAATAGGCGGTCCCTGGTTATGGATGTTGGTGTCGGGATCTGATTTATCCAATTTTTTTGATGGAGTAGATTTACTTTCACAAGCAAGTAACGGTGCTGTAACTGAACTTGAAATCGCAACAACCGGTGCTACAATAGGAAGTCCTGTCGGAGAAAATGTGTGGACACCAAACAGAATCGCACCTGATGAATATCAGAACATTGCCGAGATGCTTAGAACGACTCGTATTTGGGAGAAAAGAACTAGGGATAATGTAATTTATGGTTCCATCATCCTGCATTCACCGCATGAACAGAAAACAACAATGTTTACTGGAGCTACCGGGGAGTACAAAGTTTGGTTCAATGGTGAATTCCTTCACGAATACCGCCATAGTGGTGTGTGGGGTACCGATTACCAAGAATTCGTCCCTGTCACACTAAAGCAAGGGATAAATGTACTGTTATTTGGGATTTATAGTAGGAACGATAAGAACGATTGGAATGTTAAATCCGGTTATTTCGGATTTGCACCTGATGCAGAATATAAGGTGTTACCACCTCGTATTATCACAGACCCAAACCTCCGCGCCGCTATCGCAGAGGCATTTGACAGAGAGGATACTGCTCCAATTACGCTTGAAGAATTGGCAACCTTAACAACCCTCAGAGCAAGTAACAGGTACATTAGGGATTTGACAGGCATTGAGGCCGCTGTAAATTTAGAAAACTTGTGGATTTCAGGAAATCCGGTATCTAACATTTCGCCACTTGCTGCATTGAAAAACCTTAATG
>VXOP01000185.1 GCA_009839975.1 Candidatus Poribacteria bacterium | reverse complement strand
GCTTGGTATACACGTGGTAGATCCTCAATAAAGTTCCATCAAATATAGGTATATCTTGAATTGGTACAAGTTTTTTCTGCTCTTGAGACACGTGATAAAGCATTATTTTTGTATTACCATGATTGTCCCCACCTTTCGCATATATTTCTCCATTGTATTTGACTATCTGGGAAATACTCGGTTGTTTCATCCCTTTACGTTCACTTATCGGTGGTAAATCCATTTGAAGCGTTTGCCAAGATTTACCATGATTGGAAGTTTCTGCTATCTCTCCAATTCGCACAGAATCTCCTCCGTATCTCGCGTAAAGGACCGGGAAAGTACTCTGTTGTTTATCAGTATTGAAGGAAACAACCAGATCCTCAATTGGAGTTCTTTCCTTTTCTTGAGGTATATTTACCTTATGCCAAGATTTTCCATCATCAGTGGACCGGTGTAGACCATCAATGCTTGTAATATAATAAACTCCTTTGCTTTGCGTAACTGCAGTTGAAAAGTGAAATAGCGTGACAGAAGAATCGAATGGCAACCAATTGTCTCCTCTATCTGTGGAACGAATGATACCTTGCTCAATTGCTATTAATGTGTCTCCTGTCGCAAGTAGTGTGGCTCCGACCTCTCTCGAATTCTGAGGCCATGCGTTTGTCGGTGTTATATCTTGCCATGAGTCTCCGAGATCATCAGATCTATAGATCCGCCAACCCCGTGGTAGTCCCTTATATGTCTGGATATGATGTCTCAATAATTCATAGCTAAACTTTGCAGAAACATACAATGTTTCCCCTGCTACTGCGACTGAATGAACACTTGCAATTACAGGATGGGGTAGTTGCAGGGATTCCCATCTGTTTCCATTCAACCGAAAGAGTCCTTGGTCAGTTGCGGCAAACAGGATGTTTTTTATTTGTATTAGTTTCTTAATTCTCCCATCTAATCCTTCATTTACTTTTCTCCAGGTTTTACCGTAATCTTCAGACTGCATAACACTCAGTCTAAAACCGATATAAAGTGTATTTTCAGTTCCTACAATTGTTTTAGGTTCATGTTGATAGTTCAATTTGTGTAGTAAATCCCAAGTTTTTCCGTCATCCGTTGAGGTAAAGAGTTCGTTATATTTAATAATGTATAGAGAATCTTTCCACTTTGCTATTGAGAAGGTTGGTGACCATCTGGTTGGTAATTCGCTAAGGTCACTTAGAAATTGCCACTTACTTCCATCGGCAGATAGTTTATAGAAATCTAATTCATCACCGAGTGCGTAAATTTCACCTTCAGGTGTTGCATTTAAAGATCCCAGTGGACTACCCTTGATGGGTGAGGTCGGTATCCATTGCTGCTTGGTTGAAGAGATATCTACACCATCATTCTGTGATGCAGCGATTGATTTATCATCCAATCTCTGTCCATTATTGTCGTTGTTAGAAAATATATCTTCACTTCCTATCTGATTTCGGACATCAGTTCTCATATCAATATCTAACACAATAGGTGTATCAAGGAGTTCTACCGACATTTCAACTTGTGAATCGAAACTATAGGGTTTCTGGAAATATGCTAAAAACTGGCTGCCAATACCAAGCATCAGAACAATAAGTACTGCACTTGTAGCGGCGGCTAACCATGGGAGTATCGGTTTATTAATCTGAGGAATTGGTTTAAGACGAGATATTTCTTGTATGATATTTTCTGTAATGTTGGGGGTAATCTGGAAGTGCTCAAGTGCTTCTCTTATAATATTCTCCTCATTTCGTAATCGTTGCTTTGCTCTACGCAAACGACTTCTGATAGTGTTTGCTGATACACCTAAGAATTTTCCTATTTCTGAACTTGACATGTCACTGAAGTAGTGTAGCGTGATGACTGTACGTTCACTTTCGGGTAGTTTAGCAAGTAACTTTCTGACCACTTCTCTTTGTGTTTCTTCAGATATCCGTTGGTTTTCCTCATGAAGATGTTGTGAATAAATTGTCTCTCTATACCGTGAACTCTTTGTTTCATCAAAAGGTAACATAGGCAGACGTTTTTTACGTTGCCACGCAAGACAGTGACGCGATGCAATCACATATAACCAACTGACAAAACTTTGAGGTCTCTTCAATGATCTTAATTCCTGATACACTTTTAAGAAGATGTCTTGTGTTATCTCTTCAGCAGTGTGAAAATCCCCTATTTTTCGCCATACTAATACCTGTACTGCTTTCTCATACTTTTTTACAAGTTCTGTGAAAGCCGTTTCATCACCATCAAGTGTGAGACGAATCAGTTCAACATCGTTGTTTTCCATTAATTATTACCACCCAACATGACATATAGATATAGCATGACGCGACTTAAGGGTCAAACTGGTGCATAATTCTTCAAAAAAAGAGATTTTTTTGAATTGAGAGAGAATATTGGTAAATTTTAATGCGTGCTTCTATCAGAACGGTGTCTGAATGGAAAAAACTTGTTGGTAGAGACTAAGGTTATCTTAGAAGAAAGACATTAATGATGTTCAATTATTGGTTGATGGGAGTCAATGAAACGATTGTCCTTATCTTTTCGACGTGGTGGTGGTAAAGCATCGGCTTTCGCTTTGAGCCTTGAAAGGACATCCGCATATTCTGGATTGTCTATCAGGTTGCTACATTCGTCCGGGTCATTAGATAAGTCAAAGAGTTGTGGAGGCCAGCCTCTGTCGTTATCAAAACGGAAATACTTGAAGTCGCCTTCTTTTACCATCACAGAAGGTCCGTTCTGTGCACGCCAGAGCTCACTATAGACTGTATCCTGCCAACCATCTGAATTCCCTTCAATCATTGGTACAAGAGATTTTCCATCAAGTTCATCTGGGGCAGGAATTTCCGCTAACTCGCACAAAGTTGGAAACAGATCCACTAAAGAGACGTTCTGCTCTATGATGTGTGGTTCTCGTCCAAACCGCTTCGGATACCATATTGAAAGTGGTACACGCGCAGAAGCTTCAAAATAACTCTGTTTCTCCCACAACCCTTTCGTACTGAGCATCTCACCGTGGTCGGACAAAAACACAATAATAAAATCATCCAACACATTGAGGTGTTCCAACTTCTCAATCACACGACCAAATTGTGCATCCATCCACTCAATCATACCGTAATAGGCTGCGGTCGCGCGATGCGCTTGTCTGTAAGTAACATCCTTACCCACCTGAACCCTAAAGAAGTCTGCGTATCCGAAGTTCTCGTTCGGTTCTTCAATTATGGGTTCTACCCGTTGCATGTAGTAATTAAACAGATCAAGTGGACACTGATACGGATAGTGTGGGGCAATTAGGCTTACTGCCATGCACAGTGGACTTGCTTTCGGTCTATCATAAGAAGCATTGACGAAATACTCTTCAAGGAATAGAACCGCACCGTCAACATTGTATTGGTCGTGTAGCATCCAGTGTCCGATACCGGGTTGTGCATCTCGAATCTCTTGGGCAGTTTTATCCCGTTTCATGCCTGTGCCGGGTTCACGTTCAAACTGTGCGGTGTGTTCATCCTTCACAGTGGGATACGGATATCCGTTATTTCCGATGATATCGCGTCCTATCCGTTCGTACCAACCGTGCATGACATCTTTTCCAACGAAATGCATTTTGCCTGCACAACAGGTATAGTAACCGTAGTTTCCAAGGTGCCCTGGGATTGTCCGGACTTCTGTCGGCATCGGATCACCAAAGTTTAAGCAGCCACTATTGCGAGGATAGAGACCTGAAAGAAAACTCTGTCTTGCTGGGACACAGACTGGGGATGGTGTATAGGCGTTACGGAAGTATGTCCCTTCGTTAAAAAACCGCGACAATGTCGGAGTGCGGATAGTGGTATCGCCTTCTATTGGAAGGATGTCAGGTCTGTGTTCATCGTTGATGAGTAAGAGGATATTTGGTTTGTCTTGTGGCATGCTTAGTATAATGACATCAAGTCTTCTTCTCCTGGGAATGTTTTTTTTAAGAATTCTGGTGAAATCCACCTTTCACCGGGGTCCTTACCCGGTTTATAGTAGCCGTAAACCACTGTCCACCGTGTATCGCTATCCTGTTTTCTCGGTGTTACCGCATGTGCCGCATGCGTCCACATCAATACGACCGTTCCTGCTGGTACTGATAACGTCTGAATTTCTAACGGTTCACCCGTTTCAGGATGGGTTTTTCCTGCTAACCAACCTTCTTGTAATGCTGCATCTGTGGAACCGTGGATTTTTGGATCTCGGTATAGATGACTACCCGGTACTACTTTCAAACCACCATCATCTGCTGCAAATCCGTTCACATAGAAGAATATACGGATGTATCCGTATCGGGAGTCATCTTCTGAATAGCCGTGACTATGCCAGTGGATACCACCATTGCCGCCAGGACGATTGAGACTAACGCAGTGGTCATACCGTATCTCTTCACCAAGAACTTCGCGCGCAAGTTGCAGCATCTGCGGATGCGGGATGAGACTTTCAAGATAACTATCATATTCAGCAGCAAATCGGTTCGGTTCATAACGTTCTTTGCATCCGGGGATAATTGATTCAATATAGGATAAAGATTCAGTCAGTTTTACGCGAGCACCATCGGTCAAGAGTTCAGGAAAAACAAAATGTCCATCATGATCCATCTTCTCTCGATCTTGGTCCCCGAAGATGTAATCGTTGAATATCGGAACTTGCTGCATAAGAATCCTAAGTCGACACTTCTATGTTAATACAGAGACATCAACCCCTCAGCACCGGGGATCGGCTTTGCTTCAAACTCAGGTGAAATCCAACGCGCACCAGAAGGTTTCCCAGGATTACGATAGGCGTAAACCACTGTCCACCGTGTATCGCTATCCCTCTTTCTTGGTGTTACCGCATGGGCAGCATGCGTCCACATCAATATCACCGTTCCTTTAGGTACTGATAACCACTCTATCCGTAAGGGGTCACCCGTTTCAGGGTGCGTTTTCCCGACCAACCAGCCAGCTTGAAGGTCTTCATCTGTTCTTCCCGTAATCCTTCCATCCCTATAGAGATGACTTCCAGGTACCGCTTTCAGACCACCATCGTCTGCCGCAAATCCATTGACATAGAAGAAAATGCGGACAAAGCCGTAGCGTGGGTCATCATCTGAATAACCGTGACTATGCCAACCGATACCCCCGTTACCACCGTGACGATTGAGACTAACGCAGTGGTCATAACGGATATCGTCTCCAAGCACTTTACGCGCAAGTGCTAACATTTGTGGATGAACGATCACGGTTTCAAGGTAGCTATCATATTCTGCTGAGAAACGATTCGGTTCATGACCTTCTTTACACCCAGGTATAATAGATTGAATATATGACAGGGATGCTGTTAGTCGTTTCTGAGCATCATCAGTCAACAGACTTGGCAGAACAAAATGACCATCAAAATCTAATACTTCCCGTTCTTTCTTACCAAAGGTGTAATTATGAAAAATTGGAGAATGCATCATATAGATCTCCTACCCTGGAGGTCAACAAAAATCCTATAGTTTCTTTTCTTGTTGTAGGTCAATTCTTAATATTCCCCCAAGTAGTAGTCAATTTATTAGAAGGTTCAACACCAGCTGCCTGTTCTAATCCAACAGTCATCAGAGATTTTATTTCCCCTTCGGATAACGCGGTATTAAAAATAGCAACATCGTCAATTATCGCAGATAAGAATTGACCCCAATTTCCATGTTGTCCTGTGGCTAAATATATACCAAATATTAAAGGTTTGTCAGTTAACGGATTCCTTCCTAAATCTCGTGCTGATATACCAGAACCGATCTCATCGCCGTCCAGATATACACCAAACGCTTCACCATCCCAAGTTGCTGCAACATGATGCCAATTCGTATCTGGATTCCAGTTTGCATCTACGTAGTGAAGTGTTCCTGCTGGGTCATGTGTGTGATGGCGGATTATAGTTGTATTCCACCAAAATCCAGGAGCCCAATCATCTTTCGTAACAACACCCATACCATCACCTGGAGATTTATCTAATTTAAACCACAAGGCAATCGTGTGTTCACCGCCAACCATTAGCGACGCATCGTGTGCAATTTCTACGTAATCATCCGATCCATCAAGACTCAATGCTTTACCAAACTTGCCGTTTACCCAATTGGCACCACCTTCAAGCTTGCCATCATTACCTTTCCCTGAGGTGTCATTTGCAAGGTTACCACTTCCTTCATTAAAGAGCCACATGCCAACGCAATTGTTAAAATCAATTTGAGCAGAACTCATACTTACAAAAATTAGGTTGATAAGCATGAGACTGACGCACAATAAACTTATATATGTAAGGGTAGGTTTCATTTCTGTTTTCTCCTTATGCTGTTTTATTAGTTATAGATGCAAATTATCAGTAGAAGGGGTTTCTATCCCAATTATCAGGATTTAAAACCCCTACGACAAAATAGATGTGAATCTTCTCAAACTGAAAGGTAAAATTACATACGTCGTTGACAACCTAATTAGGCGAACGCGTCCGCTTCTACATCATTTAAAAACACACGTGCATTTTCGTGTAATGCAGAACGATGAACAGCAGCTTCAAACAGGAGTTCATTCCACGCAGCATTGCCATCCGCAGGAAAAGGTTCATCTGCGTGCATCGCTTTAACCACACCGTCAGCCATACGTTTGAAAGAGTGAGGCATCTCAGGTTGTCCCTGTTCATTTTCCCAACGTTCCTCAACTTCTGAATTATTCGCTTTGCGACGTAAATATGAACCGTCTAAACCGCGCGCTTCAGCATAAGATTTGTCACCCAGAACCTTAATACGGAGCGGATGATCGTCATAACCCCACATGTTTGTTCCACTCAGTGAACCGATGACTCCGTTCTCCCATCCGATATGGATAAGACGTGCCCAACCCCCAGATGCAGTGGGATCACCAACGACACTGACCCATTCAGGTCTTCCAACTGTCCATAGAATCAGATCAATTATATGTGACCAACAGTTGAAGTGTGCGCGTGCGTGAACCACCCGTATTTCACCTAAGGTGCCATCTGCAACATCGTCATGAAGTTTTTTGAAATGGTGCATAAACCTATAGTTGAAATCAATGCCAAATTTTAAGCCCGACTCACGCCACTTTGCGATTGCAGGTGCGGCAATCTTTAGGTCTTCCTCCCTGACACGCGCCTGCCCCTCTAAACCGCACAAAGGTTTTTCTGTAAAGACATTTCTTCCACCTTCAATTAGTTCCTGTAAGGGTGGAATACGTCTTGTCTCATTGACAATAAGCAACACAAGTTCGGCATCACATTTCTGTAGAAGTTCCTCAATAGTAGAATAACCTGGAACACCAAAGTGTTCTGATGCTTTTTCAAGAAGTCCAGGATCCATATCACACACAGCGACGACTTGAGCATCTGGATGTGCATGGAAGTTACCACCATGCATCATTCCCATCCCTCTACCGCTAATCAGTGCACATTCTGTCATTGCATAATCCTCTCTTTTGAATGTTCTCTCAAAGGTAGTATAACATATAGTGAAAAATACTCAAGGAAAAAACTGTGTAATTCTTTGATTTAACTTGTTTACAGACTCTTGAAGAGAATCTGGGGAGTCGGATGGTGAAATGATTTACTGACTCTGCGATTTTGCACAGCGGAAACCGATCAGATGACTTGTCCGTGCTACTTCATTACCGCGACGGTAAGTAATCCACACGCGGGGTTGACCACTCTCAACCCATGATCCCCCTCGAACCGATCTGGATGTATCTATATTCATATAGTTCTCAACGATCTCGTCTATACTCTCAGTACCTCCAATTGGGTTGTTATTAGGTGGATCGTCATAAAAGTTTCTGTCATATCTGTCAAGACACAATTCCAATACATTCCCAATCATATCATAGAGACCATAACCGTTCGGAGGGTAATCCCCGACAGGTGTCGTATTACCAGTAAGACCAACATTGAGTGTGTAGTTCGCCCTGTCTTCATCTATTGAATTTCCCCATGGATATCTCTGACCTTCTACACCACCGCGTGCCGCTTTTTCCCATTCCGCTTCGGTAGGCAGACGTTTGCCAACCCACTGTGAATAAGCGACTGCAGCATACCAGCTTACCGATACAACGGGATAGTCGGCTTTATTGTTTGGGAATGAATTATCGGTCCAGTTAGAAAGGTAATTTCCATCATGAAATTCAGGATCAATTTGATCTTTCTGCCATTCAGGATTTGCATCAATAAACCTTTTGTATGCAGCGTTTGTCACTTCATAAACATCTATGTAAAATGCATCAATGTATATTGTATGTCCAGGTTCTTCAACGTTGCCCGATTCTCCGCTAAGACTCCCCATCTGATATTCACCTTCTGGGATTAACACCATTCCCTCTGGAACTACATCCTCCGAAACTTGCGATTCTACGGTGTATGTCAACGTGCGATTGCCACCTTCCCACGTAATCTCTATTTCCAACGCACCCGAATCAAAAGGACCAGAAATCGTGAGTGTAGTATCCGTTGTATTAACTTCACCTTGAGATACGACAAGGTTGAGGGGTGAATTGCTAAAATTCACAGTAATCGTTGCGTCTGTGGTTATACTGCTGCCATTAGGTGGATTAATGGAGGCTATCTCAACAGATTCATCTTCTCCACATCCAACTATGAACATAGAAAACAGATGAATGTATAATACGGATATATAAAATAACTGCTTGTGCAAAGAGGATTTCCTCCAGATTAGAATAAATTGTTTGGAATGCTGAGTAGTTTTTATTATAGTGGACTTCAGAATTAATGAAACAATCCACAACGGATGAGGCAACCTCGTCCCTACGCTGGAAACTGACGAGGCAACCTCACCCCTACGCTGGAAACTGATTCCACATCAAAAACCTTTTCCATTTCAATCTGTATCATCTCATACAG
>VXOP01000402.1:6630-8978 GCA_009839975.1 Candidatus Poribacteria bacterium | reverse complement strand
AAAAATAAACATTAAAATTTAAGTTAAATACATTTTAACTGTGAGGTTTTTTCAATTGTATTTTCAACTCAATTGTACTAAACTACTTATTACGTAAATTTATTCCATCTCATTCTGGTGGTGAGGGAGATAGTGTTTATAGGTTGGATAGAGAAAACGACACTTTGATTAAACTTTTCACAGATAAAGAATTGTTTATGATTGAAAGTATGGATGTAGTTGGTAATACGTTTTATATCGGCACATGGGAAAGTGGGGTCTTCAAGTGGGATCAGAAAATGGGTCTTACCAAACTTGGCTTGGAACAACATGACTATATCCCGTTATTATCTGCAAATAGTGAGTATGTGATTGCGGTTAATCGGGATAATGAAATCTACCGTTTTAAAGAGAACCGCTGGGAACCTATTCACATAGCAGAAATGATTGATGACAATCTGACTGATCTCAAGTTGGTCGGTTCAACCTTATATGCAACCTCTTGGGAGAATGGAGTATTTCGTTCCAAGGATGGAGGCGATACCTGGACATCCATCAACGATGGTCTGGATGATACATCTGTTACATCAATAGGAACAGATGGTACTGAGGTGTATGTGTGCACATATCAAAATGATACAAATGTTTTCCAATGGATAGAGGAGAAACAGCATTGGAAGTCTATGGGTTCACTTAGCCACCAAGTTTCATCCTTAGCAGTAGTTGACGGTTTTCTCTACGCTGGTACTTACGGTAGCGGCGTGTATAAGATTCGGCTTGAAAAATAAATCATCATACACTTACCAATACCTTTTTTGTAATATATTGTCTCTATGTCAGACAAATAGAGTGACAAAAACTTTACACACCCTGGGTTATTTAGTTTTTGATATTTCTGCAGTAGTTTCTCACAATAGTTATCGTAGGGGCGGGGTTTCCCCGCCCCTATGATATAACTATAGGTAATAGGATTCAACTGGAGAATCTTAAAACTAAATACTCCTATTACACACCTATATATACTTGTTGATATTAAGGAACAGTGGTAAAATAAAGCGATTGATCATATCTCTTCAAAACATTCCAATCAGTAAATGCACAAAAAACAGACTTGACAGTAAACAAGAGCATTAGGAGAAGATAACCGTTATGAAAAAGCACATATCCGTAATCATATCCGTATTAACACTTTCAACGCTAATTCTCACCCAAGTTGATGCAAGTGGTCCACCCCCGACGCCTCGTGCCTTACCTGAAGGTGCAAAGATGCGTATTGGTCAAGGACGCGGGGTTGACTTCGCCTTTTCTCCAGATGGCAATCAATTTGCTATTGCATGTTCTTTTATCGGGATTTGGATTCATGATGCACATACCGGTGAAGAAATAACACTACTTACTGGACATACAGACGCTGTCACTGCGGTTGAATATTCTCCTGACGGTAAAGTAATTGCGAGTGGTAGTTTTGACAAGACAGTGAGATTGTGGGATGCACAAACATATCAGCATCTGGCAACATTTACAGGACATACAGGGGATACCAATGCGTTGGCATTTTCGCCAGATGGAAAAACCCTTGCAAGTGGTGCAGCAAGAAGCAGTAAAATCAGAAGGAATAACTTTTGGGGTAATTTAGAAGAAGGTAAAGAACCGGAAAAGATGGATGGTTCTGTCAGATTATGGGACATCAAAAATAAGAAAGAGAAATTGACACTTACGGGTCATACGGGTTGGATTGCAGCATTGAAATTCTCACCAGATGATACAATGCTTGCCAGTGCAAGCACCGATGGCACTGTTCGTCTCTGGAATGCTAAAAACGGTAAGCAAAACGCACTGTTGAAAGGAGGTGGAAAAGGTCCCAATACAATGTTATTCTCACCTGATAGCAAACGTATTGCAACCCAGAGTTTCAATGATGCTGTTAGGTTGTGGGATACGCAGACTGGAAAGATGATAGCAGTTTTTCAAGAATGTAATTTCGGTGTAATCGCCTTTTCTCCCGATAGTTCAACCTTTGTCACGTGTCACGGGAATGAGATGAGCACAGCGCGACTGTGGGACGCAAATACAGGAAAACCCAAGGCAGAATTAGATGCAAAACTAAATTCGGTTGTCTCAATCGCATATTCATCTGACGGTTTAAGAATAGTCTCCACGGAAGATCAACAGAACACTACAATTCGCTGGTTGGATGTCAACAAGCAGAAGGGTGACAGCAAAGATGAAGGGGGTTCAAATACGATTAAATCTCCACTGAAAACGTTGACTCTAGCTGGAACTGTTTCTCAGGTTGCGTTTTCTCCTGAAGGTTCTAAGTTTGCAGCTTGGAATAGTAATGAAATTCAGTTATGGGATACTGATACGGT
>VXOP01000402.1:5036-6620 GCA_009839975.1 Candidatus Poribacteria bacterium | reverse complement strand
GATACGGGAAGTCAGAATGCAAAGTTTAAATATCCGGGGCAACGCGAACACAGATATGGTCGTCCTTTTGTTCTGTTTTCAAAGGATGGTAAGACATTTGCTTGTGGAGACGGGACATCCAAAATCTGGTTGTTTGATGGTGAGACTTATAAACATCATGCAACACTTAACGGACATACAGGTCCCGTAATTGCGGCTGCCTTATCTCCTGATGGAGAAACATTTGCAAGTGCAAGTAAGGACAAAACATTAAGACTGTGGGATGTGAAAACAGGTCAGACTCTTGCAAACCTTAAGGGACATTCTGATACAGTTATGTCTTTAGCATTTTCATCAGATAGCAAAAATCTGGCAAGTGGAAGCGCAGATAAGACGATATTCCTCTGGGATGTATACTCTGGAAAACCCAGGAAGATGCTGGTAGGACATACAGAAAAGGTAGAGAATCTGTTATTCTCAAATGATCAAACAGTGTTAGCGAGTGCAAGTGAAAAAGAGGTACGGGTCTGGAATACTGCCACTGGAGAAAAGCGATTTTCACTTGAAGGACACCCGTGGAGCACTCGTCCATTAGCATTCTCGCCAGATGGAAAAACCCTTGCAACTGGTGGTGAGTGGGAGATTCAATTGTGGGACGCATACACAGGAAAACATAAACAGAAGCTTTCAGGGCATCTTGACAACAATTTCATATTAACATTTTCACCAGATGGAAAATCGCTTGTCAGTTCTGGTAAAACAACACAGTTGTGGGATGTAGAGACTGGAAAGAACGTATCAACTTTCTCTGAGAGAAGCGGTGCGTTTCCACTGTTGTTTTCATCTGACAGCAAAATACTCTACGGTGATTTTGGGGGTAACATTGAGATCTGGGATGTTCAGCTGCGTCAACGTATCAAGACATTAAATGGACATAGTTCAAATGTTACTTCAATGGCACTTTCTCCCAAAGACGGTGTATTTGCCAGTGCAAGCTATGATGGCACAGTCGTTTTGTGGGAACCGATACAACGCGCTGACAAAAACATGGTTGTAAAGATAATGCCGTCGTCAGATGCCCCAACTGTAGGGAAACAGCAGAAATACAACATTAATATAGTCGGTGGAGAAGATGTTGCTGGCTATCAACTAACACTTGCGTATGACGAAACAAAACTACGATACATCTCAAGCAGTAATGGTGACTTCTTGCCAGGTCGTCCTTTCTTTATGCAACCGATTCAAAAGAAAAACACGGTTACAATTGCATCAACTGCACTGATAGGAACAGGTAACGGGGACGGAACTCTTGCGACAATTACATTTGAAATTGTAGATACATCACCTTCGTCCTTAAAGATAACCGATTTGATTCTCTCTGATAAAAAGGGAAAACGCCTACGACCTACAGTGAAAAATGAGGAGGAAAATTGAGATGAGAATGTTGAGAATTCTGTTTATCATTCTGGCGTTGATTGTTATATTGATCATAGAATGCAACGCTCAAGATGCATTTCAGATGTCCCTACCTGAAAATGCAATAGGACGGATTGGTAGAGGATATACAACGGATATTGCGTATTCACCTGATGGCAAAATGCTTGC
>VXOP01000402.1:0-4936 GCA_009839975.1 Candidatus Poribacteria bacterium | reverse complement strand
CGTATTCACCTGATGGCAAAATGCTTGCTGGTAGTGGTGGGACGTATATTACATTGTGGGATATAGAAACGCAACAACAGATACGTAAGATCCGAGGAAGATCGTACAGCAGGATTCTCTTTTCTCCTGATGGGAAAACACTCGCAAGTTCTGATGTAGATGATAAAATTAGATTGTGGGATATAGAAACTGGGAAAAATATACATACGTTCCCTAAGATTGCTGCAGTTGATAAGTCCATTGCATTTTCACCGGATGGTAGATTGATTGCAGGTGATAGTCCTAAATACACAATAACACTATGGGATACGATAACCGGAAAACTCGTCAATACGCTTAGTGGACATACATATCCGGTTCACGCGTTGGCATTTACGCCTGATGGTAATACGCTTATTAGTGGTAGTGGAGACAAAACGATTCGTATCTGGGATGTAAGGACAGGAGTAGAAAAAACGACACTCACCGGACATAAATGGGCAGTTGATTCGTTAGCAGTTTCTACAGACGGATCAACCATTGCCAGTGCCAGTTTTGATGGAACTATTCGGTTCTGGGATTTACAAACAGGCAAGCATAAATCTACTATCAGACAAGCACACCACAGTCGTCATGCAACGCTTTCAACAGATGGAAGTCTATTGGCAACCGATAGTAATGAAGATGTAATAATTTGGGATACATTGACAGGCAAACAGAAATCTCTCCTTACTGGATTTACAGACGACTTGTTTTCACTCTCTTTTTCACAAGATGCATCAACCATATTCGGCAATAGTAAGACTGAGAGTATGATTTGGGATACGCAGACAGGAAAATTGATAGACAAAAAAACTATGGTAATGGATGAGATGTTTACACATATCGTCCCTTATGAGAACAAGAAAACATATTCTCCAGATGGAACCACGCTGGCAATCTGTATAAAGGATGGTAAGGTAGAATTATGGGATACAAAAACCAGAAAACGTAAATTGACACTTGAAAAACCTGCTAATCAGGTCGGGGTATCAACATTCTCCTCAGATGGAAGTATGTTGGTAATTGCAACAAGTGAAGTATTTGAAATGTGGGATACCGATTCAGGAAAACACATAACAACTTATCCTAAGCCAGGAATCAGTCCATCGGTATTAGCTATTTCAAAAGATGGAAGGATGCTTGCTGGAGGAGAGGACGAAGGGAAGGTTAATTTGTGGAATATCAAGACGGGTGAACACTTGTCATCGCTCGGACACCACACTGTAGAGGGGCTAAACGGTATCAGTTCCTTAGCATTTTCAGCTGATGGCAAAACACTCGCAAGTGGGAGTAAGGATTATACCGTTCGGTTGTGGGACACAGCAACAGGACACCACATGCAAACGCTTTCTGGTTATCCTCGTAAGATAGGTGCATCATCTGGCGGGATTACATGGTTACAGTTTTCGCCTACCAATGATACGCTGTTTAGTAGAAGTGAGGATGGAACAATACATCTATGGGATGCGACACACATAGTTGAGACAAATGCTACTGTGTCCATTTCACCTTCGTCAATCAAATCTCCTGCTATTGGTGAACAATTGACGCTTGAAGTTACAATCGCTGATGGAGATAAAGTTAAAGGTTATGATGTTACAATAGAGTATGATCCCACGGCTCTCCGTTATGTATCCAGCAATAAAGGTGATTATATACCAGGAAATGCTTCTTTTGAAACGAAGAAAAGCAGGAGGATGAAAGTTGTTGATTTCCACAATGTATCCTATCCACATTACCTAAATCTTGTATCAAAAGATAGGCATGGAAGGTTGGAAGATGGGAAGGCTGGTGATGGTAATTTAGCAAGCATTACTTTTGAAGTGATAGAACCGAAGACATCAACATTGATTCTAAAGGATGTTCGTCTTGAAAAACGGGATAGTATCATTGCACGTCCGAGAATTAGACACGGAAAAGTGCTTGATCCTAATCTAACACAGAGGAAACCTGGAGACGCTACGCAATTAGAATTGCCGAAAGGTGTGATAGTTCGCTACGGAAAAGGTCGCATAAATGACATCAAGTATTCCCCAGATAATTCACTGCTTGCCATTTCAACTACAATCGGAATTTGGTTACATGATGCAAACAGTGGTGAAGTGCTTGCATTACTTAAAGGAGATACAAAAGCAACTTCTGTTTTAGCATTTTCTCCAAACGGTGATCTACTCGCAAGTGGTAGCGATGATGCAACAATACATTTATGGGATACGACTACATTTCAACCGGTTAGAACGCTTAAAGCGAATGGATTTGTTGCAGCAATCACGTTTTCTCCTGATGGAAAATCACTTGCAACTGGAAGCGGTAAACATATTCAAATGTGGAGTATGCGGACCTTGCAGTCAATTTTTAATATTTCACAAGGCGATAGCACTGTCGCTGATTTGACGTTTTCTCCTGATGGAACATCACTTGCAAGTGCAAGTATTGATGATAATATCCAACTCTGGGATGCCAAAACTGGACAACGCAAATTTAAATTTGATGAGAGTAAACGCGGTTATATGACAGCTGGCGGATACAGTCCACGAGGACCAAGGGTCGCATTTTCACCAGATGGAAACAGTCTTGCCAGCACAGCAGTTGACCATAATGGATTTGCCAACCAAAAAATAAAGGTATGGGATACACAGACTGGAGAACTGCAGGCAACTCTTGAACAAGAGAGACGCGGATTAATGCGCCCGTTTACGACCGTCCAGTTTTCAAATGATGGACAAACTGTTATCTGTTGTAAATCGGATGGTACACTGCAACACTGGAATCCAAAAACAGGTGAAATTGCCAACCCTTTTGGTGAAGCAGAATATGGGAAATACACGCTTCTTCCGATTTCACCTAACAATGCTACTTTAGTGAGAAAAACAGAAGATGACAATTTTGAACTGTGGGATATAGAAACCGGAGAAGGGCTAACAACACTTACAGGTTTTGGACATGCAATTCCGCCTTTAAATGTGTCCTTAGTCGATAAACAAGCTGGTGTTACTAAACTTCAAGACAAACCTACCGATTTATGGAAAATAATTTCACCACAGTTCACGGTACCGATGCGCGGTATAGATGATCGAATCAGAGTTCCTGCTGTTGCCTTTTCACCACACAGCACAACGCTTGTCGGAAAGAGTTCAGAAACTGTTTCGCTATGGGATACAAATACTAATGAAAAACGAGGCACTTTCAAAGAAGACTATGGTGATTTTGTAGCGCATGCGTTTTCTCCTGATGGACGAATACTTGCTATTGCGACAAGGTGGGAACATACAATTCGTTTGTGGAATGTGATGACAGGAGAACAGGAATTAACCCTTCAAGGACATGCTAAAAGAATTACATCAATCACATTTTCTCCAGATGGTGCAATGATCGCATCAGCAGAAGTATTGAATGAAAATGAATATGTCATCCGTATCTGGGACGCGAAAACGGGTAATAACTTAAAGACAATCGCGAATATGATGAATTCTGAAAGAGGAGAGCGACTACCTGTAAATGCTGTTGCATTTTCACCAGATGGAAAGACTCTGGCAAGTATTGATGTCGGTGGTGAAATCCATTTGTGGAATATAGATACTGGAAAACACAAAGCAACGTTTACTTCGTTTTCGCTGGATATGCATCGTTGGGTTGAAACATCTACACTGCTTTTCTCACCAGATGGTTTGCAACTTGTCAGTTCCGTTCGTGACGCTAATATCTACGTTTGGGATGTCAAAAGCAGAAGGCATGCAGACACGCTAAAAGGTCATACGGGTTCAGTCGTCTCTCTTGTGTATTCAGAGGATGGTACAATGTTATTGAGTGGAAGTGCAGATGGCACTGTGCTTGAATGGCAAATACAGACCAAGCCGGCTACGCGACTTAAAATCGCACCGTTATCCGTAGAATCTCCTCCCATCGGCAGAAAACTCACGTTCAATGTAAATATGGTTGATGCGGAAAATGTCACTGGATATAAATTCACATGTAAGTATGATTCAGATGCACTCCACCATATTCCACCTACAGAAAGTAATAACTTAAACACCACAACACAAGCAGCAGGAAAAAATACGATTCTCGTCACAGGGAATGAAATTGACGATGGATTAATTGCCACCCTTACTTTTGAGGTTATAGAACCTAAAAACGTCACGCTAACGATAACTGACCTGCTACTCACTCACAAAGATGGTAAAGAAACACGTCCAGTAGAAACCCATGCATGGATCATTAAACCAGAACTTATACCAGAAGATGCTAACCGTGACTGGCAGGTAAATGCTGCAGATTTAGAATTCGTCTCGTCCCGTCTCGGACAAACAGGAAAAGGGAATAGTGCAGATATTAACGGAGATGGTATCGTAGATATAGCAGATTTAGTCTTGGTGAGAAAGGCACTCTACGGTACAACAACTGAACCCACCAAAGATTGAGTTTAGACTCAATCATTAAATTTATTGGGATTCTTCTATTTGGTCAGAATGTTCAAAATACATTATTCTGTTTCGCGATTGAAAATATCATCACTTTTTAGGTAGTTATTAATCCATCTTTTCCAATCCGCAGAATCTATATTTAGAGTCATTCTATATTCAATATTCTCATTATTTACTAATGCTTGAGTTCCATGTGCACGAGAGGCTTTAAGATTCTTCATTTCTAACATCATATCTGTGTGAGTTAAAACAAATGTGGTTGCTCCATGATCGGAAATTGACTGAATAATGTAATCACACTCCTGCCACGGTCTTATTTGAACGATATGAACCGAATTATCCTGATTGTAACCAGAACATTTATATTCATAGTATCTACCGTGCTTTTTAAAATCACCTCTTTCCTCTTTTTTATTTACTTTTTTACAATTATGTTTTCTTACGAAATACTTCTCCCATATATTACTTCTCTATTGTGGTGTCAGCATACT
>VXOP01000030.1 GCA_009839975.1 Candidatus Poribacteria bacterium | reverse complement strand
ACAAAAAACAATAATCAGATAAAACTAACTGTTAAGATTCTGTATTGTGTATAGTGTGATTTCACAACACAGATAACAAGCATTGAAACGTTCTCCAATGCAACAACAAAAGCCCGCGACGAAATGTGCGGGCACGAAAAAGCAGCAAACACGAATGTTTGTGATTGCACTTTGTAATTCTGAAATATTAACGAATGTTAAACGGAGGGGGGTAATAACTTAGAGTTAACTTCGGTTACAAAATATTACAACTTTTTGCAGAATATTATCTGACATTTATCAAAATTATTCCGATTTGTCATCAATATTCATCCTAAAGTTGCTTGTTCCGTGAACGATGACGTTTGTAAACCCAATACTTTACACACACTACAAACAAATTACTTGCAAAGAAAACCCAAATTGCGTATACTTTTATAGATTGCTTCCTATTCCATTTCTCTGAGGTGTTTTTTGTCCGATAAACTCTTGAGTTCCTTAAATGATGTGCAACGTGAAGCTGTGCTGCACACTGATGGTCCCCTTCTGATACTTTCCGGTGCGGGGAGCGGTAAAACGCGCGTTATCACACACCGAGTCGCATATCTCATAAAACACCACCGCGTCTCTCCATTCCGAATACTTGCTGTTACTTTTACCAATAAAGCTGCAAACGAAATGAAAGAAAGATTGGATGTACTTGTTGAAGAAGGAATCGGTAAAAACCTATGGGTCTCTACTTTCCACGCAACCTGTGCACGTATCTTACGCAGAGATATCGAAAAACTCGACAGTTTTACTAAGAACTTTACTATCTACGATAAAGGCGAACAAGTTACAGTCGTTAAGGATATCATCAGAAACGCTGGATTAGATGATAAACAGTATAATCCACGCACCATTCATGATCTGATAAGCAAGGCAAAAAACAACAACATTTCGCCAGAAAACCATGAGAATGTCGCCGAAGGATACTATGAAAAGGTTGTATCAGAGGTTTACCCTCTCTATCAGGAAGCACTTCGTAAGAACAACGCATTAGATTTTGATGATCTGCTCAACTTTACTGTAAGGTTATTGAATAAATTTCCCGAAGTGCTAAAATACTACAATGAGAGATTCCTACATGTGCTTGTGGATGAGTATCAAGACACAAATACATGCCAATATGAGTTAGTACGTCTACTTGCAGGTGACAGAAAGAATGTCTGTGTCGTCGGTGATGATGACCAATCTATATACGGTTTCCGAGGCGCAAACATACACAACATACTCAATTTTGAGACGCATTACCCCAACACACATGTATTACGTCTGGAGCAGAATTACCGATCAACACAGAATATATTAAAGGCAGCCTGGAGTGTCGTTCAGAACAACAAAGCGAGGAAACCGAAAGAACTCTGGACAAAAAATGAAGAGGGGGAACCCATCACCTGCTATGAAGCTATGGATGAAAACGATGAAGCCGGGTTTGTTGGAACAAAAATTGAGGATTGGCATGCTGAAGGGGTTGATTATAGAGATTTCGCTATCTTTTACCGGACAAATGCACAATCAAGAATTTTTGAAGAGGCATTGCGCGCGGCAAATATACCTTATCAAATCGTTGGTGGACTCGGTTTCTATGACCGCATGGAGATTAAGGATCTATTGGCATATCTGCGTGTGATGTGTAATCCTTTTGACTCAATGAGTCTCAGACGTATCATAAATGTTCCGACACGCGGTATCGGGGCAACATCACTTGAAAGACTGATGACCTTTGCTGATAACGAAGAAATACCGCTCATTGAAGCAATAGATCGCGTTGACGAAATTCCAAAAATAAACGCTGGCATAAAAGGAAAAATACGCCGATTCGCGAAATTATTTGACCCGTATGATGCAGATGACTTACCCGCAGAAGTACTTGAACATATCCTAAATACAACAGGGTATCGTGATAACTTTAAAGAACAGCGCACCATAGAAGCACAAAACAGGGTTGAGAATATTGATGAACTAATGAACGCAATCTGTGAATATGAAATGATCGCTGAACAACCGACACTTTCAGATTATCTGGAGAATGTCGCTCTTATCGCTGATATTGATACGATGGAAGATGATGATAACACCGATGAAACCAATGTGGTGACGTTGATGACATTACATAGTGCCAAGGGGTTAGAATTCCCGTTTGTTTTTATCGTCGGTATGGAGGAAGGATTTTTGCCACATCAACGGTCTATCAATGTCGAAGCAGATTTAGAAGAAGAACGAAGACTATGTTATGTTGGCATTACACGAGCCATGGAACAACTCTATCTTGTCCATGCAAGTTCACGGAGAACTTGGGGAGGAACAGACCATAGAATCCCTTCACGTTTCATTGAAGAAATATCGCCACATCTTATCAAACATGTTGACCGCTACAACTCAGCCCATTCCTCCCAATTCTCATTGACACAACAAGAAATTAGATATGTTGAAGAGGAAGAAGACAACTTATACACTGTTGATCAAATTGTATTCCACCCCAATTTTGGCAGGGGAAAGGTAGTTAAACTCAAAGAATACGGTCAGAATACCTATGTAGTCGTTAGGTTTGATAGAGCAGGTTCAAAACAATTTGATGTTGAATTAGCACCCTTGCATGCGGTATAAATGACTCTGTCAGTTAAAAAAAGTATAGGAAGGTTTTATTGGATATGGCAACGATCACACCTGAAGACGTAAGCCACGTCGCAAACTTAGCGCGGCTTGAATTTGATCCAGAAGAGACACAACATTTTACCGAACAACTCGGTCGAATCTTAGATTATATTGGTAAATTGAATGAATTGGATACGGAAGATGTTCCACCTACATCACATATACATCCGCTTCAAAATATCACAAAACCTGATGTCGTAAAAAAATCGTTACCTATTGATGCAGTCCTTGAAAACGCACCTGAAACAGCCGAAGGATATTTTGGCGTTCCCAGAGTAATTGATACCCAGGGTAATTGATGTGACGTAAGGAGTAGGTAAATGTCGCTCTATCAATTAACAGTGCACGAACTACACGAAAAACTGAAGGAACGTGAAATCACTGCTGTAGAATTGACTGAATCAATATATGCACGGATTGATGCGGTCGAACCGAGTGTAAATGGCTACTTGACATTAACAAAGGCGTTAGCTTTAGAGCAAGCGAGCAAGGCAGACGTTGGATTTCAGAATGGAAATGAAATGCCACCACTTGCCGGCATACCAATAGCAATAAAAGATGTGATATGCACCAAAGATGTCCGGACAACATGTGCATCGAAAATACTCAGCAACTTTGTCCCCCCTTACGATGCGACTGTCATGACAAAACTTCAGAGACAGGGCGCGGTCATGGTAGGTAAAACGAACATGGACGAATTCGCAATGGGGTCATCTACCGAGAATTCTGCATATCAGATAACGCACAATCCCTGGGATTTAGATACAATACCGGGAGGGTCAAGTGGGGGTTCAGCTGCTGTTGTCGCTGCGGATTCAGCCATCTGCTCTTTAGGTTCAGATACTGGCGGTTCTATTCGGCAACCCGCTGCATTATGTGGTGTCGTTGGTATGAAACCTACTTATGGACGCGTTTCACGTTATGGTCTCATCGCCTTCGCTTCATCACTTGATCAGATAGGTCCCTTTACAAAAGATGTGACAGATTGCGCGTTAGTACTCAATGCAATCTGTGGTAAGGATCAGTTGGATTCTACATCTGTTGATGTTCCCGTGCCAGATTTCACAAAGAGTCTTATTGACGATGTTCAAGGATTACGGATCGGTGTACCGAAAGAGTATTTCGCTGAAGGTTTAGACGCTGAGGTAGCAGAACTGGTTCATTCAGCTATTCAGAAGTTAGAACAATTGGGAGCATCCCTGGTGGATATATCACTTCCACATACGGACTTTGCAATCGCAACATACTATATTATTGCACCTGCAGAAGCAAGCGCAAACCTTGCAAGGTATGATGGCGTACGCTACGGATACCGGACTGAAGAACCTGTAGACTTGATGGATATGTATAAAAAAACCCGAACAGAAGGTTTTGGACAGGAGGTTAAAAGACGTATCATGCTCGGAACTTTTGCACTCAGTGCAGGTTATCAAGATGCGTATTATCGTAAAGCACAAAAGGTACGAACACTGATAAAGTCTGACTTTGATGCGGCTTTTGAGAAAGTGGATGTCATCGCTACACCAACGTCACCAACACCCGCATTCAGAATTGGTGAGCGGACTGCAGATCCACTTCAGATGTACCTTTGTGATGTGATGACGACGCCAGCAAGTCATGCAGGATTACCAGGGATTTCTGTCCCATGCGGTTTTGTAAAGAGTGGTTTACCCGTGGGGTTGCAGCTACTTACACCACCCTTCGACGAAGAAACATTGTTACAGACAGCATATACATATCAACAGCATACAGACCACCATTTAAAGAAACCAGAGATAGCACAAACAGAAGGTGAAATATGAAAGCATTAACGGCTCCCTTAGGTGGACTCATCGGTGCAATTATAGGAGGTGTACTATGGGCAAATTATATTAAGTGGACTGGCAGTAATGCCGGGTTTGTGGCGTTTGCTATCGGTGCACTGTGCGGTCTTGGGATAGTATTTACAGGAAGCCAATCCCTTGACACAAACAATCAGAAAAATTGGCTCTATCTGGCAATAGGTGCCGCGTTTTTCTCAATTTTTGGCATTTTAGTCGGGAAGTATCTCGACGTTCAATTGAATGCAGTTACCCAGATCGCTCATCAAATAATGGAAGATGAGCCAACGCTGACACTTGAACAAAGCAAATCTATTGCCGAGACAGTTTATTCTGGAAGCACGAAATGGCAACACATGATTGACAGAATGGAATGGTTTGATCTTGTATTTGCTGCTATCGCTGTCGTCGTCAGTGTGTATATTACATTAAACCGTTGGATACGCAAAGTAATATCAAAGTTATCAAAACAAGTAAATTGAAGTATGAAGACACAAACAATGGAGTATAAAACAAAATGAACAAGTATAAGATACCTATCCTATCCTTAGTTATTCTCTTTTCTGTTTTAGTTCCAATTTCTTGGATTTTTGCACAGGAAGAGGAGAGTGTTGAAACATCGGGTGATGAAACACTATTAAAAAACATTGCACTTTTTGCTGAGATATTAGCTTATGTGAAACAGGAACACTATGACAATCCTGATGATAAGGAGTTGATGGAGGGCGCAATACGGGGTATGCTCCGTACGCTTGACCCTTATAGCCAATTCATACCTGATCATCTCTCATTCCGCACCCAGAACCAAGGCAACTACGGTGGACTTGGCATGACGGTCGGTATGCAAAGAGATATGATCACAGTGATAACACCTTTCAAGGGAAATCCTGCAGCACTTGCTGGCGTGCAAAACGGAGATATCATCAGTCAGATCGATGGAGAATCAACCGCTGTAATGACATTAGACGAAGCAGTTGACCTGTTACGAGGAGAACCCGGTACCTCTGTAACAATCACGATCATACGACCTAAAGTAAGTCGTCCAATAGAGACTACTATCGTCCGTGAAGTCATACGTATCCCAAGCGTAGAAACAGAGATTATCGGCGATGATATAGGATATATCAAAATCAATCAATTCCTCCAGACAACAGCAAATGATGTAGATAACGCATTTGAGGAATTCACGCAGCACGGTATCCGAGGTATTATCCTTGATCTACGATTGAATCCGGGTGGACTGCTCGGTTCTGCTGTTGAGATTGCAAGCGATTTTTTGGAACCGGGACAACTTGTTGTTTACAGTCAAGGACTTGAAGATCGTGAAGACTTCCATGCGAAGGGAGAAGCGAGAGAAAAACTCCCTTTAATCGTTTTAGTTGATGGGGGGAGTGCAAGTGCATCAGAAATCGTTGCAGGTGCAATAAAAGACCATAGCAGGGGTTTAGTAATGGGGAGTAAGACCTTCGGTAAAGCTTCCGTACAGAAAGTCTTTTCACTCAGTGATTCTAAGGCTGCAGTCAAATTGACTGTCGCACACTACTATACACCCAAAGGTGTTGATATTGACAAAATTGGCATCATACCTGATGTTGAAACCGCATACTTCAGTCGTGCAGAACGTCAGATGCAGTTGAAATTGCGTAATCACGATAAACTAAAAACATTTGTTGAAGAGCATGGCGACGACGTATTACAAAAATTATTTGACGCTGAACATGCATCAAGAGATGACCGACAAGCTGCAAGACTCGTGCGCGCTTACAGTCGCCTGTCAGATTCACTCACGGATGAACAGATTATCCTTAGCGATATTGGTATTAAGTATGCCATCGCTTTAGAAACTGAGAATATTAAAGATGAAATCATGCATGACCCTCAAGTTGTTGCTGCGATAGAACAACTTAAGGTGCTTGAACTATTTGCAGGGCAAGACCAGTAATGCGTAATCAATCCACTATTCTAAACTATATTGACAATGCGTGGCAAGAATCTGTAACCTCAAATCTTCTTGATGTTACTAACCCCGCAACAGGTGAAGTGCTTTCAAGAGTGCCGCTATCTCCATCCGAAGAGGTAAATGCGGCAGCTGCCGCAGCAACAACGGCATTTGAGGCGTGGCGACGGACACCACCTGTTGAACGGATACAATACCTGTTTAAACTCAAGAATCTACTTGAGGAGAACATTGATGATATCGCCCAAACCATTACTTTGGAGTGCGGAAAAACAGTGAGTGAAGCAAAAGGTGAAATGCGACGCGCAATTGAAAACGTTGAGGTTGCATGTGGAATTCCGACACTCATGCAAGGCACAAATTTGGAGGACATCGCTACTGGGATTGATGAGTTCATGATCCGGCAACCGATTGGCGTTTGTGCTGTTATTGCACCTTTCAATTTTCCCGGTATGATCACCTTCTGGTTTCTTCCCTATGCTATCGCTTGCGGTAATACTTACATCGTCAAACCGTCAGAAAAGGTCCCCTTGACGATGCAAAAGATATTCCGACTCCTTGAGCAGACTGGACTTCCACAAGGTGTCGTGAATCTGGTGAATGGCGGACAGGAAACCGTAAATACGATATTAGAACATCCAGATATCCAAGCAATTAGTTTCGTCGGATCAACCCCAACAGCAAAAGCGGTCTATGCCAAAGCCGCAGCACACGGAAAGCGGGTTCAGTGCCAAGGCGGTGCAAAGAATCCGTTGATCATCTTACCAGATGCTGATCCGCAGTTTACTGTAAATGCAACCGCGGATAGTGCCTTCGGTTGTGCAGGTCAACGGTGCCTCGCTGCCTCACTTGCAATAGCAGTTGGCGGTGCGCGAAACTGGTTCCCAAAAGCGATCAGTGATACAGCAACAGATAGAATAGTAGGCAATGGATTAGATGAAAATGTACAGATGGGACCCGTTATCACACCTGAAAGCAAAAAACGGATCGAAGGTTTGATACAGAATGGAATTGATGCAGGAGCACGCGTGTTAGTTGATGGACGTTTTCCAAAAATACAAGGTGGTGACAACGGGCACTTTATACGACCCACTGTGCTCAGTGAGCTTGAACCACAAGCAGAAATTGCCAAAACTGAGATATTCGGCCCCGTCTTAGGTCTCATACATGTAGACAACATTGATGAGGCAATTTCGCTCATCAACAGCGGGAACTATGGGAACATGGCTTGCCTTTTTACAAGTAATGGTAGAGCAGCACGCCAATTTCGCTACGAAGCACACATCGGAAACATCGGTATCAACATAGGCGTTGCAGCACCGATGGCGTTCTTCCCATTCAGTGGGTGGAAAGACAGTTTCTTTGGTGACCTACACGGACAGAGTTGGGATGCTGTCGATTTCTTTACACAGAAAAAGGTAGTCGTTGAAAGATGGAATTAACCAGTCGCGATTTGGAGATCGCCCCTACAAAAACTTTACACAACCGTTCTAACCGTAATCAGATTTGCAATACCTATCAATAAATGGTATCATATAAGAGATTGACATCTGCTCTGTCTCTGAACACATTTTATAGTTGCTATGGGATTTTAAAATGCGTTTCATTTTTGCAGTTTCGTCTATCCTGATAAGTATAATCGGTCTAATATTTATTGTGCGGGGGTCCGTCCATCCAAGTAAATATAAAGAGGAATTATCTAAGGAAACACCAACAGCTGTCAGAGTAACGCAAGTATATACTGAAGCGACACATTTTGTAGTCATCGGAATCGGCATTATTAGTTTCGGTATTCTGATTGCTGTCATTGGCATGATGTTTAATTGGGACGAAATGACCGATAGGTTCTTGAGCATATTGCGTAAATCTCAAAAAACAACTGAGGCAAACGACACCGTTCACAATCTCACAAAGGAGGAGAATGACAGTTGAATCGGATCGCCGAAAACTTTGCACATGTAAAGCATCGGATAGCAGAAGCTGCACAGAAAAGCGGACGTTCACCCGCATCAATTCAACTTGTCGTTGTAACCAAAGGGGCATCAGTAGCAGATATAGAGGCTGTACTTAAGGCAGGCGCGACTATCATAGCCGAAAATCGTATTCAGGAAACACAGCAGAAATTTGAACACGTCAATTCACTATCTTTAAATCTATTGAATGCCCCTGAATCTAATAGAACCTTTGCGTGGCATCTAATTGGACATCTACAAAGAAACAAAGTAAAATCTGCTTTGAGCATGTTTTCGTTGATTCATTCGGTCGATAGTTTGCGGTTAGTAGAAGAGATTTCCAAACGTTCCATAGAACAGGAAAGCATGACAGATATTTTACTACAAGTAAATACAACTGGAGAAGAAAGTAAGTACGGGTTAGATTCTAAGGAAGTGCCGAACATAATTGAAAAATCTATCAATTATGCCAATGTGCGGGTGTGTGGGTTAATGACTATGGGTAAGTTCACTACAGAACCAGAGGAGAACCGACCCGCTTTTGAATCATTAAGAACCCTTGCTGACAATCTAAAAATTGAAGATTCTCCCAATG
>VXOP01000268.1 GCA_009839975.1 Candidatus Poribacteria bacterium | reverse complement strand
CTTCAAGGTCATAGCAAATCGTCTTATTATTCAGAATGTTTTTACAGACAGACGTACCATACATAAATTTCCGTTAGAGGGGGAATTTGGTGGATTAGCATGGATGGGGAATGAGATGGTGTTGCTTTCATACAAGGAATCTGATGCACGAAATATTTATCGTTATGATCTAAATAGTCGTAAGATGACACAACTTACCGATTTTCCATTAGGACATGCTTACTTTCCACATTGGGTTGAAGGTTCGCTTTCAGTATCACCCCAGGATAAAATGACGACAAGTTGGGGACATTTAAAACAAAAGCCATAAACGATGACTTTTTACGGAACTATTGATTGCAGATTTCTTTATATGTAAAAGCGACTCTAAAATAACCAAAAGACCCTCTGTGCCGATCTGTGCCAGCTATGTTAACTGGGGTGTGTCCTCCGCACCATCTATGAATCTGGTGCATAAAGTTCCCATCAATAGACGTGTGAAATTAGCCATCTCCTCTGTCCTTAGCTTACAGAGTGCCTGATGGTTGTGAAAATACCTTAAAATATCCAAAACCCCTTTCCGCGCCTTCCGTGTTCTCTGTGTAATCCGCGATTCAGACAAATAGAGTGACAGAGTATTTACACCCCCCTTCATTTTCTTTGACTCTACAGTTATTAAGTGTTATACTAATCATCTGCAACAATTATAGAATATCTTTAATTGTAATGATTTCCGATTGTTATCAAGTTTGTAGTTGTCATTAATTTCAGTATAGGAGTGTAGTGAACGTGAAGCCTAAACTTTCACGACGACAATTTCTTAGTTACGGCGGCGTAGCCTTAGGGTCAGCTGCAGTAGGTTTCGGATTCTCTGGTGTGAGTCGTAAACTGATTAAACACATACCGGGTCTTAAACCTGATCCGCCTTATGTTTTTAATCCCAGCCCTAATAAATTGCTTGATCTGCCCGAAGGTTTTGTCTGTCACGCATTTTCTCGCACAGGTGAGATAATGGACGATGGACTGTGGGTACCAGGAAAACATGATGGCATGGCAACATTTCAAGGTCCTAAAGGAAAGACCATCCTTATACGTAATCACGAATTGACTGCTAACGACAAAATAGTCGGTCCCTTCGGATGGAATAACGAGAAACTGAACCTTGTTGACACGGAAAAAATTTACGATCTGGGAAACAGAAAATCTCCGAGTCTTGGCGCAACAACGACCCTCATTTACGATACACGGACAGGAACCCTTGAAAAACACTTCTTGAGTCTCGCTGGAACGATACGAAATTGTGCAGGTGGACCCACCCCGTGGAATACTTGGATAACGTGTGAAGAAAATGTTCAGAAAGCTGAGAACGACTTTGAACAAGATCACGGATACAATTTTGAAGTGCCAGTTACGACAACCCCTGGATTAGTCAACGCAGTACCGCTTAAAGCAATGGGACGTTTCAATCATGAAGCCGTCGCAGTTGCTTCAGATACCGGTATCGTCTACGAAACAGAGGACAGAAATGACGGACTCTTTTATCGGTTTATTCCTGATGAACCCGGCAATCTCGCTAAAGGGGGACGTCTTCAAGCATTGACAATCAGAGATATGACCGATCCCGACACACGAAACTGGAAGACAGGTCTGCAAAAAGTCGCTCCTTGGACTTACGATCCGATACCCGTCTCACAGAAGATGGCAACTGCTTGGGTGGATATTGAAAATGTGGAATCACCGAAGGATGATCTACGTTTACAAGGTACTGAGAGCAAAAATGCTGCAAAGTTTGCTCGGGGTGAAGGAATCTGGTATAGTGGAGATACGATCTATTTCGCTTGTACGAATGGGGGTATTGCAAACAAAGGACAGATATGGAAATACATTCCGAGTCAATACGAAGGAACGAGCAGAGAAGATAAAGAACCGGGAACACTTGAACTCTTCATTGAACCCAACGATAGTAAACTCCTTGAGAACGCAGATAACTTAACTGTTGCCCCTTGGGGAGATGTTATAATCTGTGAAGACGGTTCAAAAGAACAGTTTTTAGTTGGTGTTACCCCCGAAGGACACACCTATCAGTTTGCCCGAAATGCCAGCAACACTTCAGAGTTGGCGGGTGCAGTTTTCTCCCCTGATGGCACAACCCTTTTTGTCAATATCCAGCGTCCCGGAATAACACTTGCTATTACGGGTCCTTGGGGTGATATACGAGAAAGAAAATTAGTGTAGTGAACTGTCCACCTAACCTATAAGCCAACGTAATTTTCCTTGACAACAGGATGTTTTATAGTATAGAATTATCTTTAACATTTACTGTCATACTATGAGCCTAAAAGCGGTAGGCACACGCTGTGTGCCGTTAATGAAATTAAACCATATAACATAAGGAACATAAGATGAAAACTATAAATCTTTTAGTCATATTGTCAATACTTTCAATAGTGTTCTTCAGTCAGCCACTGTATTCCCAAAGCGTTACGGATGGACTCGTAGCACATTGGAAATTAAATGATGCAAGTGGTACTACAGTAGGGGATTCAAGCGGCAACGGTCATGAAGGAACCCTCGTGGGAGACCCACAATGGACAGATGGATACTTTGACGGTGCACTTGATTTTGATGGTACAGAAGATGAAGTTGATATTCCCTTTCATGAAAATCTTAACCAAGAAACTTTTACTATCACCGCATGGGCAAACGCAACAACGGGTGGAACTGGACATCGTGCCGTAGTCTCCTCCCGTGATGATTTCCCCCAACGCGGATTTATTTTTTATGCCACACCAAACAATATATGGCAGTTTTGGACTGGTGGTGGTGGATGGAATCCTATCTCAGGTCCCGCTGTAAATCTGGATGACTGGGACCATCTCGTTGGCACTTATGCTGATGGTTTGCAGAGGTTCTACGTTAATGGAGAATTTGTCGGTGAAACAAATGCAACAATAAGCGTAAACACAGCACAAGAATTCCTTATAGGTGCGGGGGCAAATGAAACTGCTACTCACAATTACCGTTTTGTCGGTAAAATAGATGATGTACGTGTATACGACCGAGTTTTAGATGAAAGCGAAATCGCTTTAGTCATGGAAAGTCAAGTAACCCCTGTAGACAGTCTCGGAAAGATTGCTGTAACTTGGGGACAACTCAAAGCAAAATAAGCAACTGATTGCGATTCTTAATGACTCAAAAAAAGAAGGAGTTAACGATGAAAACTATTTCGATCACACTGTCAATGCTCTTTTGCATTGCACTTTTTGTTCTACCCGTTTTATCCCAAGACGTGACAGAGGGAATTATTGCATATTGGGACTTTAACGAGAATAGTGGTGAAACAGCAAATGACGTAACTGGCAATGGACATGATGGTACTTTGATGGGGGACCCACAATGGACAAAAGATGGTAAGTATGGTGGGGCGATTGAATTTGACCAAATTGGGGATGAAGTAAATGTACCTTTTCATGAAGACTTGAATCAAGAAACCTTCTCTATATGTGCTTGGGCAAACGTTGATCCAGCAAGTGCTAATCACCGTGCTGTTGTATCCTCTCGTCATGAACCACCGACAAGTGGCTATATCATTTATGCAACACCTGGAAATGCATGGCAATTTTGGACTGGAGATGGAGTGACTCCTTGGGTGTCTATTCAAGGACCTGCGGTTAATCTCGGTGATTGGGATCATCTTGTTGGTACATATTCTGATGGTAAACAGATGTTTTACGTAAACGGGGAACTTGTAGGAGAAAGAGATTCTACCCCTAACTTCAATTCAGAACAAGAGTTTCTTATTGGTGCTGGTGCTAATGAACGTGCAACGCATGAATATCTCTTCAGCGGTATAATTGACGAAGTCTGTCTATATGATCGTGTCCTGACTGAAAATGAAATTGCCGCGGTTATGGATAGTGATTCATTGGATGTAGAACCATCAGGTAAGCTTGCAATGACGTGGGGACAACTCAAGACAAAATAGTGTCAGAACTTACGCATTCCCCTTGATAAGAGGGGTTAGGGGGGCTAGACAGTCGTTATTTCAATGATATTTTAGTGATTTAACCCCCTAAATCCCCCTTATCAAGGGGACTTTAAGAGAAACTGCGTAAGTCCTGAGTGTTATGAAGTTTAACTTTCACATGAACACACGACCGTGCTATAATCACAATAACGCATAAAAATTTGGTGGAACGAACGTCTACCCAGAAGGAGCCAAGACATACAATGGCAGAAACAATTAAAGGTGCTGTCCTCGGTTACGGGGCAGCATTTAATATGGGGAAAGCACACGCAAACATGATGAATAACACAGAAGGTATCACGTGTGTTGCTGTGTGTGATATTGACCCAGAACGAACGAAAGCTGCAAAAAATGATTTTCCTGACATTAGAACTTACAACACAGTTGATGATCTCGTAGCAGATGAGGATGTTGATCTCATCGCAAACGTCCTTCCACACAGTCTGCACTGCGATCCGACTGTCGCGGCTCTCAATGCCGGTAAACACGTCGTCGTTGAAAAACCGATGTGTATCACAGTTGCTGAAGCCACAGAAATGATCAATGCCGGAAAAGAGAACGGAGTCATGCTTTCCGTTCATCACAACAGACGTTGGGATGCAGATTTTTGGACACTACGAGAACTCGTTCAATCAGGAATCATTGGTAAAGTCTTTAGTGTGGAAATGTGGGGCGGCGGTTACGGAAAACCGAATCCCAATTGGTGGCGAAGTGTAAAAGCTATCTCGGGTGGGCATTTCTACGATTGGGGTGCGCACTTCCTCGATTGGCTACTTAATGTACTTGAAGCCCCCATGTATAATGTCACCGGTTTCTTCCAACCCAATCTTGTTTGGGATGACATTACGAATGAAGACCACGTGCAAGCCGTAATACGATTTGCTGAAGCAGAATATGTCGCTGAAGGCGCATCGGCAAACATACAAATGTCAAGTATCGCAAAGGTTGGTGGAGACCGATGGAAACTCCTCGGTTCACACGGCGCAATCGTTTCTGAGGGTGGACAATATAAAGTACTATCTGAGGTAGAAGGACACGCAAAAGAACAGAAAGTCGGGTTTCAAGGTAGACCAGGTCCACGATATTACGAGAATATCGTGGCGCATTTGAACGATGGGACTCCTTTGATCGTAACACCTGAATCTGCACGACGTGTCATCGCAATTATGGATTTAGCAGAAAAATCAGCAAAAACACATCAAGCTGAAACTATTCCTTATGAGTTTGACTAGTACCTTGTCAAGTCTTCTTCGTAGGTCGGGTAGAGCGTAGCGAAACCCGACCTACAATGTAATAGTAGAAACTCTACTAACAGGTCCTACAATACAACTCTCCTATATGAAATCTGTTGTATTTGAAAAAACACATAAATTAAGTATTCAGGATATACCTATTCCAAAATTGGATGCAGGTGATGTACTGATTCAGATGGATTTGTGCGGTGTCTGTGCCTCGGATATTGCAGCACTCCGGGGAGATGTCTCAGACTACAATCCACCGGTTGTCATGGGACATGAAATCGCAGGTGTTGTTGTTGAAAGCAGGCACAAGGATGTGAATGTAGGCGAAAAAGTGACTGTGAATCCTATGCTTTCTTGTGGGGTTTGCATTCACTGCCAAAATGATCAAGACAAATACTGCAATTCAATAGAGGGTGTCGGACACGATATTGATGGCGGCTATGCAGAATACTTACGGATGCCAAAACACGGCATAGATACAGGTAAATTAATACAAGTTCCAAACGATATCCCACCAGAAGAACTGCTCTTCCTTGAACCGTTAGGCTGTTGCCTGAATGCAATGGACGAGACCATTTTTCGACAGACAGTAGCCATACTCGGAGCAGGTCCTATCGGTCTGATGTTCACACAATTAGCAAAAAGAAAAGGATTAGCAACTTATGTTATCGAGCCACTCTCCCATCGCAGAGATGCAGCCGATACAGTCGGTGCAGACACCACTTACGATCCCACACATGAAAGAATTGAACACTTAATCGACATGACCGATGGAGGTGTTGATACAGTAATCTCAGCAACTACAAATAACGCAGCGGTAATATCGCTTGCTTATCAAGTGGTGCGTAAAGGGGGTTGCATAAATTTCTTCGGTCTGGCACCAGAAGGTGAAACGTTAAACATCAATCTTGAAGAATTTCATTATATGGGACATAAATTGATGGCATCGTGGGCTTTTTCACGGGCAAACCTTGAAGAATCCCGACAACTCTTGCTGCAGAAAGTTATCAATTTCAAACCTTTATTAACAGATAGATTCAGCATCTCACAAGGTTTGGAAGCATTTGGCAATGCTGTTGGACAACGCGGCATAAAGACAGTTTTACACCCCTAAAGTTCCCTCCTAACATCGACTCCATTATATGCGTTTTCCGTTTCTGTAACGCATTATCAGTTGTGTCGTTATATCCTTACTATATTCTACGCAGACCTCGATTCTATAACACAACCCTTTAGGACAGGGCTTACGCATTTTCCCGTTTTCAGAGGTTAAAGTGTTTAATGTGAATGCCACAGGCATTCGCCAAGCACAATTCATTGTGCGTTCTTTACGATATACGTTCAGTCTGTCGTGAAAGCAATTTCTTTGCGTAAGTTCTGTAGGAGTATATCCTCTATGGTTCTTGGTGCACATGTTTCAACAGCTGGAGGTATCCATAACGCCATCAAAAATGGTGATGAACTACAATGTGATGCTATACAGATTTTCTTGGCAAATCCAAATAGGTGGGAATCTAAACCGCCAACAACAGAAGTATTAGAAGAATTTCGGAACGCTTGGTCCAACTCTCCTATTCAGGATGTCATCGTTCATGATATACATCTAAGTAATCTGGCATCACCCAAAAAAGATGTATTAGAAAAGTCACGTAATCAGTTCAAGAAACAGATGGAGTTTGCACAGCAGCTTGATATACGTTATCTTGTCACACATCTCGGCGCACATCTCGGAGAGGGTGAAGATTTTGGTTTGAAGAGACTCACTGAGAGTTTTGACCTACTCATCAAAACAACAGATGCAGAAGATGTGATAATACTACTTGAGACCACAGCAGGACAGGGGACAAACCTTGGCTATACTTTTGAACATTTGCGGGATGTGATGGCCATGTCAAAACATCCAGATAGGTTCGGGGTCTGTTTAGATACTTGCCATGTCTTTGCAGCTGGATACGATATTAGAACTGAAGCAGATTGTAATTCAACATTTGACAAATTTGATGAAGTTGTAGGTTTAGATAGATTGAAAGCATTTCATATCAACGATGCAAAATCGGAGTTTCAAAGCCGAGTTGACAGACATGAACATATCGGAGAAGGCAATATAGGAGAGACCGCATTCTCATATATACTTAATGATACGCGATTCTCTAAGATACCCCTCATTATTGAAACACCGAAAATGAATACAATGCATGGGAAGAACCTGAAAACTCTACGCGGATTAGTAAAAATCCATTAAGTACTGTGGAAGAATTGAAGAATGAAAAAATTAAGACCGGTTTTGAGCTTATGAAAAAAGAAAAATCTTTATCTCTTTTAACGACATACCTTACATCATTCATTCTGATCGTAGGTGTCATCGGTTGTACAGAGGTGCCCTATACGGGGCCGGTTATTACCGTTGACTTTGTAGACAATTTTCTTGATAGAACAGGTGAAGATGTCGTGTGTCTGCATGATGGGTTTGATACAGTCTGTGTGAAACGTGTGGAATCAGATGAAGATGATAGTAGTGATCTCGCGATATTGAATATCTATCCTGAAGATTTAACATACCTGTTTTACTATAACGAGAAACTAATTTTAGAGGCTAAAAGGACATTAGATACATCCGATCTTGTTCAGGAATTAATAGATTCGGATGAACTTGATATGCCTACAAACAATACAGCAGAACCGTCAGAGAATATCGTTAATATAACTGAAGGTTGGACGATACAGATCTACTATCATGAATCCTTCCCCGAAGCAGATCGTGGCGAAACACCTGAAACCAGCGGCTTCAATATAAAAGTAGCAGAGGGACAAAAAATCAATTCTATTCGTCAGAAGGATGAACTCACAATAAAATACCCTTTGCAGCGTGATAAACCTGATGGCAACCGTGTGTTTGAATTCTCAATTGAAACAGAATCTCCGATAATTACAATAGAAGTTGATGGGTTAATATCAGAACATATAGCGATATTCTACATTGATGTTGAGGGTGGAGCATCTGATGAAGGTATTAGCAGACTCCAGTTGGAACCTAAATAGTATTTAGGAAGAAGTAGCATCATGAGAAAAAAACATCTCAATAAAAATAGTTTATGGCATAATAGTATAAAATCTACTGCAAGAACCGTGGCTATATTATCAGGATTAGTTTCAAGTGTCTTTGTCATACTCATGAATATTATGGGTTGTTCCGATAGTCCATATCGAAGTAATATGTTGACTCCTGAAGATGTAGATAGATATCTGTTTGCTCCTGATTCAGATACCCTTTGTCTTACAAACGGATATGATACTAAATGTGTAACGCTTGTACCGAATGGTAGAGAGTCGAGGTTACCGGTCATTCATATCTATCCAAAAAAAGTAGTTTACGTTTTCTATTATGAAGGAAACGCTGTTATTCGCGCTGAAAGACATAGAGATGACATCATTGATCCACCTATTGTTGACATCATTGATCCACCTATTGATGACATCATTGATCCACCTATTGTTGACATCATTGATCCACCTATTGATGACGATAAAGAACAAGGCAGCGGTGGCAGTGGGGTTGGTCCACGTGATGATGTGAATGGTGGTACACCAGGTAGTGGAAATAACGGGAATAACCAAGGCAACAACGGCAACAACAATAACCAAGGCAGCAACAACAATAATAACGGGAATAACCAAGGCAACAACAATAACGGGAATACCGGGGGTACTAATAACGGCAATAACCAATGAAACAACGGAAACAACAACAATAATAACTTTAATGACCAAGTCAACAACAAGAACGGAAATAACAAGAATAAT
>VXOP01000172.1 GCA_009839975.1 Candidatus Poribacteria bacterium | reverse complement strand
CTTCGGTGGTGGTCAGATACAAGACGAACATATCAACGCACCACGTTTCCTTGATGGACTAAAGGCAGCCGCAGAAACCGCAGAAAAAGAAGATGTCTATCTCGCAATTGAATCCACACTGTCTGCAGATCAACATCAACAGATAATTGACCAGGTCGGTTCAAAACATGTCGGCGTCTATTACGACATGGGTAACGCAACAGGCCTCGGCTTCGACTCACCAGCAGAAATACGAAGCTTAGGCAAATCAATCGTCCAAATGCACATCAAGGATACAGGAGGGAACCACGCTGGAGAAGGCAATGTTGATTTCCCCGCTGTTTTTGAAGCCGCACATGCAGTCGGATACGACAGTTGGTTTGTATTAGAAACCCCAGGAAAAGATGATCCTATCGCATCAGCAGCAAAGAACATGAACTTTGTCAGAGAAAGCTACTAATCTCGGCAGATTCAACCTGTAGGACGATACTCTAATCGTCCTACACAGACAAAACTGGCCTATCAGAACTACCATAGTTAAAGAAAAACAAAGCGATACCTCGCAATACATACCGGGAGGATTGGTATGAGCAATTCCAATAAATTGGTTATTCCACAATCAGAAGTCAATAAACTACTATCACTCCCAACACGTGAAGCAGAACAACTCTTTCAAAGCTACGAAAAAGACCAACAACTTGATATTATCCGGGCAACCCGAAACCCGAAACAGAGAGAAGAATTATACTACCTGGTTCCAGACTGTACAGAACTCATACAGGAAAGTCCGACTGAGGATGTCTTACAGGTGTTAGACACGCTACTTGGCACAGGTCTCGCATGTGGTCTCTTACCATGTCTGTCAAACGAACAATTTGAAGAGATTATTGACATCGCGATCTGGCATGAAGGTGAGATAGATGAAAAATCACTGAACCTATGGCTATATGAGCTTTCTGAATGTGATAGAGAAGACCTCAGTCGGTTCATGGGACAGATGGATATGCGGGTCTTCGCTGCACTCCTAAAGGATAGGGTAAAACTAAAAGGGGCACTCGGTGCAATGTTGATTGAAGAAGGTATCATCGATCCAAACTCTCCCTCAATCGAATGTAAAGATGAAAAAGCAAAAGCAATACTCAACGCAATTTGGGAAGCCGATGGAGAACTCTTCACACTGCTCATGAGAGAACTGTTCGTTATAGATAAAGAAGCTGATGTAGATAAAGAACTCGTCACTGCATTAGAAAAAGCAAGAGTAGAAAGAGATGAACGCATCAAGGAACGGGATAAGAAAGCAGGAATCAAAGTCACTGAGACTGAAATACAACAGAAAGTTGACTTAGATTCAATTGAACTGGCTGAGGACGAAGAAGACAATGCAGACCAGTAAGTTCTCACTTGTTACCGACGCAACCCTTGACGGCAAGTCCTTCTTGGCGCACACATTAGCACACGGTGATGACATCGGAAAAATCGATCCTGAAAAGGCAGAAACATTTTCCGACGACATCGCCGCGCTAACACATAAACTCATTACGATGAAGGTCGTTGACCTTTCTGATGAATCCGCACTCCGAGCACAGATACAGACCTCCTTTGCACTGACCAGCATCGGTTTAGAATACGGCAGTAAAGGAAATTTGGACAAAGCTGTAAGAGTACTAATCGCAAACCCTATCGTCAAATTTTACCAAATCGGAAATACACTCACAGATAAACTGCTGCAGAGAGCCAATCACATCCTGGAGAACGCATGCATCGAACCCGATGAAGCATTGACGCATCTTGACATTGACAACATCCATATCTATAATCATACAGAAGCAAAATTCTTGGAGGCACTATCTTCATACAACACTACCATTTCTAATGCACAAATTATACTTAAAGATAGCCAGTCGCCAAGGACATTTACCAACCTATCTGATATGGAAATAATCCGTCAACAATTGGATTTCCTTGAATCAAGGTGGCTCTATGTTCAAGCATTACCACTTGACCAAGTCTTTTCTGTTGATCCACCATTTAGTATAGCAATAGATCCAATTCAAACCTTAACACTTAGTCTGATGGCAAATTTGGCGTTATACTATGAACCAGACCTACAGTTAGAACCAGACACATTATCAGAATTTCATAACATTATCATAGATGAAAACAGTCAACAGATCCGACAAGAACCACGACAACGGTTGCTCAATTGGATTGATAGTTATCTTGAACAAGACAACCAGTCTGATACGGTAAAACAGTACGCTGGTGCTTACTGGGATGCTTGTCTACAAGAATTAATTAACTCAGATTTTAGATTGGAAATAAAATAAAATGCAAACAGAAACGACCACATTCGGCGCAGGATGTTTTTGGTGTGTTGAAGCAGTCTTTCAACAGGTAGAAGGTGTTCATAAAGTCATCTCCGGCTATACAGGCGGAATCACAATCAATCCAAATTATCGTGATGTGTGTACGGGAACGACAGGACATGCAGAAGTGGTTCAGATTGAATTCGATCCCAAAGTCATCTCTTTCAAAGAGTTGTTAGAAATATTTTGGCACACGCATGACCCAACAACACTCAATAAACAAGGGAACGATGTCGGCACGCAGTATCGTTCCGCTGTCTTTTATCATTCAGAGACACAACGCGAAATTGCTGAAGAATCTAAGAAAGAGATGGACAACTCTGGCACATGGGATGACCCGATTGTCACTGAGATTACAGAAATTGATGTTTTCTATACCGCTGAAGACTATCACCAAAACTATTTCGAATTAAATCCAAGACAACCATACTGCCAATTCGTAATTCATCCAAAACTCAAGAAATTCACCAAAGATTTCAAGGATAAACTAAAACCTTAGATATAGCAAAGTTAATATTGATTAATGAGACATTTCAACGAAAACAGATACCATCCCCGTAGGGGCGAGGTTACCTCGCCCGTTGTGGAGTGTTTCATTTATCTTGAAATCCACTATATATAATAGGAGGAAAGAGTATTGAAACCGAATTCTATTGGATTTATAATCATTGTTCTATCGTTCTTGTTCCTAATATCAACCGACATAGTTACACAAGAAACAGAACAACTGACATCTGTGAAAACGGAAACACCGAGGCAGGTCACAATCGTCTCAGAAAAGAGTTACAACGGTGTGCTAAAACCACGTGTAGAAGCAAAAGTATACGCAAATATCTCCGCAAAAATCGTTAGTCTTAATGTAGAAGCAGGACAAACTGTAGCAAAGGGTGATGTAATCGCACAGAGCAGTGCGCAGGAAGCAGGTATCGCTGCAATCAGAGCAGAAGTCTCACTAAGTGTTGCAAAATCGCAGCTGACAACAACCGAAACAAACGCACAGACGCGCATCGAAACGCAGCTTGAAACAGCTAAAGAGTCGGTCGCAGAGGCAGAAGCGAAACTTGAGGATACAAAATCACTCGCTGAAATGCGTATCAGAAACCAACTCATACAAGCAGAAGTGGCATATAAAGCCGCAGAGGCAAATCTGGAACGCGCAAGGGTCAGCGCAACACAAGGATTAGAACGCGCAAAAACTGAGCTCACAAAAGCCACCTCAGATTTTGAACGTGATAAGGAACTGCACACAAAAGAACTCATCAGTGATAGTGCTTATGAATCTTCTGAAACACGATATAAACTCGTACAAAGCCGACACGAAGAAGCTGTCGCCGCAGCAAAACAATTTGAAGACGGCTCAGCACAACTGACAGTTGAAAAAACAAAAGCAGAACTGGCAATAGCAAAGAAGATAGTTGAAAATAAGGGATGGGAACGGGAAATCGCCGCTGCGCAATCAAAAGTTACACAAGCAAAAGCAAACCTAATTACCGCACAGAAACTGGTAGAAGCAAAGGCATGGGAAAGAGAAATCGCAATCGCAAAATCTGCTGTCAATGAAGCTGAAGAACAACTCAAACTCGCACGAGAACAGGTCAATCAAGCAGCTATCGTTTCTCCAATAAACGGTGTTGTCGCTGAACGGCATCTGGAAACAGGAGACTATGCCAAATCCGCCGCTTCACAAGGACAACCCGTATTTACAATCATAGCAGTGGATGTGCTAAAAGCCGTTTGGACAGTCCCAGTCAGTGAGATTAGACGCATACAACTGGGAAATATGGTACTGATTTCTACCGCATCCGGAATACGGAATATTATAGGAACAATTGATTTTATCAGTCCTACTGTCAAAGAGGGAGAGAATGCTGTCACGGTTCATGCAACACTGCAAAATCTGGAAAACACTGATCCTGACAATCCACTTTCCATATCGGAACAGAACAACGCATTAAAACCCGGCACTTCCATAACAATTTCTATCAAAACGGGTGAACGCAAAAACGTGACCTTACTACCGCAACGCGCAGTATTACAGATCCAGAGTGGAAAAGGGAATATCTTTGTCGTTGAGCAGAATGTAGCCCGTCTAAAACAGGTCAACATAGGTGGCGTATATGGCAGTGAAATCGAGACACAGACGAAACTCACTCAGTCAACACAAATAATAGTCGAAAATCAACATCTGCTAAAAGATGGTATGTCAGTTTCAGTTGCTCAAGATTGAAAGGAGTCCTGACGTGTTGAGAAAAAGAACTTATCAGCGAAATTCCATTCTGTTCTGCATCTGTGTCCTCGTATTCTTAGGTTGTGGAACGGGTGAAATCCAGAACTTTGAAGGTATACAGATTCTTTCTGAACCACGTATAGATAGGTTGGATATCATAATATATCTCACAGACAAGAACGGTATTCCACTCATCTGGAATCAAAGCATACTCAGTCCAAGCGTCGGTGTTAGCACAATCTCAGAAGCAGAATTCATCACGAATGCTAAAGTCTACTCCTTACGCAATGGTAAGCAACATCAAAAAGTTTATGACGGTAGACTTATTGATGTTCGATGGTCACAAGAACCGAACAGTCTGGATAGACTCTTGAGCGCAGAAATCCCACGTAGACTCATTGAAGACGACCCTGAACGCGATACAGATTTAGGCATAATCGTAATTGAAATTAAAACCAATAAACAGGGACCCTTCACAGATACATTAGAACACACAGCAATCTATAGGAACTAACAATGCCTATTCACACACAAGACTACAGACACTGGGACGGAACACTGCAACAAAAAAAATATAAGCGGTGGTGGATAATCGCAAAGGCAGAACTGAAACTGCTTGCACAACGCAAAATTATCCGACTTATTGTCGCTGTACCCCCTGTTATCTATATTTTAGTTCACGCAATACTAATCTATATGTTCAATTATCTTGATGGTACGCCATTCCCATTTGACGAAATAGGCGAAGGCTTTTTCCAGAAATTCATATTTAGCACGCACCCTTTTCCATCAGTGTTCTTACTCGCTCTCGTCGTCGTTTTCGGGGGTTCAGGTCTCATTTCAAACGATCTCAAACACAACGCACTTTCACTGTACCTATCCAAACCCATCTCCTGGGTAGACTATCTCATTGGGAAATTTATTGCTATTGGAGTCCTGCTTGCATCCATGACGTTAGTTCCCGGACTTCTCCTGTTTCTTGAGCATGCGTTGTTAGCTGATATTTCATTCTTTATACAGAACTTTTGGCTAATCTTCCCAATCATCATCTACTCACTTGTTGTCACGACAGTAACGAGTTTACTCATGTTGACATTCTCATCACTCACAAAAAACCTACGTTTCGCAACAATCGGTTTCTGTGCAGTCTGGTTCGGATTGTCAGTGATTCAACTCATACTCACACAGGTTCTCGAATCAAGTACAGTTGCCATAGTTTCAGTTTGGGCAAATTTGGAACTCCTTGGCGAAGTGTTGTTCGGTTTAGATAGCAGCTACAACTTACACTTTTCTTGGACCATACTCCTATTAACAGCACTTACCACCTTTTGTATCTTGGTGCTTCGGCATCGTATACGTGCTGTTGAGATCGTCACATAGTGCCACCTTACTTTAGTCGTGCCCCATTCGCATCCCACATCTCCAGTTCCGAATAAACCTGCGGGGGCTCTATCGAAGATAATGTCGGTTCCCACGAAGCATTAAACTGCTGAACCAACCGAACAGCATTCTGATAAGCTATCTTCTCTTTCGTCTCATCATCAAGACCTGCATTTTCAATCTGTGCTTGAACAAGACGAAAATCGTAATAAGGCAGGTCACTTCCGAACATCAGTCGATCCTTACTGAGATTGTTAACCAAGTGGACTAAGTCCCAACTTTCATCTGCACCCTCCGGTTTCTGTGCAACATCATACCAGATATTATCATACTTCGCACAATGCTGGATAGCATCAAGATGTCCACCTTTATTCATTGAGACATGTCCGATAATGAAGGTAATTGAAGGAAACCTTCTGGCATACGCAGCGATATTGCTCGTAGAACCTGCCTGATGCAGCAAACACAAACCGTTATGCATGGCAACCACTTCCAGGAAAGCGTAGAGTTCACCGCCAAGCGAATGTCCAGATAATCCCGGATGACATACAAATCCAACCAAATCATCATCACACATGGACCTATCAAGCTCATCAACGCCTGCTTGTTCATGTCGCACCTCTACGATCCCAAGTCCAATTGGGAAACGTTCAGGATATTTCTGGCAAGCCTTCGCGATTACCTCATTCTGTGAACGTGTATCCAATACGCCACGCGCTTGTGGACTACCCGCAGTCGGACACGGAATCGCACCGATAACACCTGCAGAAGCCATCCGTGCTAAACACCTTCCAACACTCTGTCCAACGACAGGCGCACGAGAAACCGTCATACCGATATGGCAGTGAACATCAAAATAGGAACGCATAGATTCTCCTTAATAAATGTCTACAGTCATGAATTCTTACTATCAATCTGTGAGTCCGGTACAGGTGCATACCTATTATATCCATCTGTTCTATCTTGACCTTGCACAAGATATATATCGTGTGTCCGTCGCCAATTTGCACCGTGAAACCTTACATTCGCTGGCATATACCGCATCGTATACCCGCACCTACGTTTTTGCGAGACATTCGGACTGGAATTATGGATCGTCCAGGCATCGTGAAAATGACATTCACCAACTTCCAATTCAAGATCAACTGCTTTTGAAGTATCTATATCCTCATCCACCACCTCACTTCCGAATAGATTGTTATCTCTTTTTACGGGTTCGTAACGTCTGTCCTGTTGCGTGTGACTCTCGGGTATGACACGCATACAGCCGTTTTCGACCTTTGATTCATCAACCGCAAGCCACATCGTAATAACATGCATCGGTTCTAACATCTTACCCCAATAGACACCGTCCTGGTGCCACGGTACTTCCATACCATCGTTCTCACGTTTGCTGATAAAGTGACTTGACCAAAGCAATATATCGGGACCGATAAATCGTGCAATCACATTTAGCACGCGCGGATGTGTCAAGTACTTGAACAGATATGGATGCTCAAAATGCGGTACATCCATCTGCTCAGGACGTTTGCCTTCTGGTAGGTTCTCAATCATTCTATTTACATATTCACGTAACTCGTTTAATTCTGCTTCGGTAAATATCCGTCCGAAAGTAAGATATCCATTTTCTTTATAGAAGTTCACCTGTTCATCAGAGACCGTCGTATCCAGTTGCCAACTCATGTATCACCTATCTTCATTGTATTCATAAGAAACTCGCTAAATCCATTGGATAGAGTATATCACATCGCCTCTATCTTTTCTATTGATTTAAAAGTAGTAGGCATACTCATGCAGATTAAGGTCTAAATTTGGTAATATTTCGACGGGCAATGAATTGCCCTACTACGAGCCTGTCCGTTTGTAGTAGGGCAATTCATTGCCCGTCAATTACCCGATGGATTTTTTAATCATCATCCGTGTGCCGTTCACTCCCCTGCCATGTCAAAGACTCTCTTGTTGTTATATTCTAAAATCAGACGTTATATAAAAATGACCCATTTATACATCATCTTGGAAAAATAAAAACACGCATTGAGGAGACCATGCGCCACTTCGTAACACTCGACGATTTTTCAAACTTTGAAATAGAACAGATTTTCAGATTAGCAGCAGGGATGCAAACACAATTAGAAACCTGGGCAGGAATTTGCCGTAGCAAACTCTTAGCAACCCTCTTCTATGAACCGAGCACACGCACTCGCCTCTCCTTTGAAAGCGCAATGGAAAGACTCAATGGCGGAACATTAGGATTCGCCGATCCAAATTCTACATCGGCTGCCAAGGGGGAAACCCTCGCGGATACTGCAAGAATGGTAACGAACTACGCAGATATTATTGTTGTGCGACACAACTTGGCAGGTTCCGCTCGCGTAATAGCAAAATATGCAAAAATACCAGTCATCAACGGAGGAGATGGAAGCCACGCACATCCCACACAAGCTCTCACCGACCTATATACTATCATTCGCAGAAAATCACAAGTTCAAGGTTTAACCGTCGGAATCTGTGGAGACCTACAATACGGACGCGCTGCACATTCCTTCGCTTTAGCAGTCGCAAGATTTGGGGGGAAACTTGTTCACATCGCACCCAAAGGTCTGCAGATGCCAACTTGGCTCCTCACACGATTAACAAAATACCACAAACATCAACCGCTTGAGGTGGAGAACGTCAATGACGTAATTGAAAATCTGGATGTAATCTATGTAAACAGATTGCAGGAGGAGAGATTGCCACCCTCTGTAGATGCGGCGACAGTTCGGGGGAGTTATCTATTGAATGCTGAAGTGATGAAAAATGCTAAACCTGATGCAATGATTATGCATCCGCTTCCTCGTGTAAACGAACTCGCTTATGAATTGGATGATGACCCTCGCGCTGCATATTTTGAACAATCCGCAAATGCAGTTCCCATCCGAATGGCTCTTATCTCAAGTCTTATGGGATTAGAACAACTTATCTTAACGCAACCACCACAGCGCAACATAACTGAAGCATCACATCAGTGTGAAAACCCAAATTGTGTTACAAATCACGAAACGTATCTATTACCTGAACAAGAAACGTTTAATGGTGATATGACAATACAGACCTGTGCATATTG
>VXOP01000168.1 GCA_009839975.1 Candidatus Poribacteria bacterium | reverse complement strand
ATACATCTCATTTTCAAATTCAAGATCATCCTCTGTGCCGATTTCGTTATCGGGTCCGGGATAGATAAAGTACCAGTTGAACTGTTCACCGCGAACTAGAACGGTATAATCGGGATTCTCTGCAGGTGATTTTAGTTTATTCCACTGAGGAAAACTGAGCATTGCAAGTCCAAAAACTATCACCGTTGTTGCCGTTGTCCAGATTATTTCAAGTTTCGTACTGCCTTCAATATATTCTGCCTTATGTCCCTCTCGGTGCCGGTACTTTATTAGAAACAGGATTAGTGTAGCCATTACAAGTATAAATACTACTACAGTAATCCAATAGATGAGTGCAAAAAGCGTATCCACATCTTTTGCATACGTTGATATATTATCAGTATACCATCCAAGCATTAAATTCTCCTATTCTAAAGTTGTTGCGTAGAAGCTGTTAGTACTGCTCCCGTGTATGTCAATAGAGAAAAAACGATGCACACTAAGATAGAAATCATCAGTGTCGGTAGTTCAGTAAACGTTATGTGCGAATCTAAGTAAAGACTGTGTCGAAAAGCAGCGAGTCCGTATGTTATAGGATTCAGTTTCATCACCCATGCTAACCAACTTGGTGTCCCGGCAAGTGGGAAAATTGCTCCCGATAAAAGCCATATTGGCATCAGAATAAGACTCATAATTGCATGAAACCCTTGTGTTGAGTCCATTCTCCAAGCAATCAGCAATCCGAGGTTAGTAAAACTAAATGCGATCAGAATCATCACACCAATTGTTGTTAGTATCGAAATTAGACCGACCTTGATTCCGATAATAGGTGCTATTCCTAATAATAGAACACCTTGAATGAGTGCTAACGTAATTCCTCCTAATGTTTGTCCGAGTACGATACTCCATCTCGGTACTGGTGCTACAAGCACATTCTGTAAAAAACCTTCTCGTCGTTCATTCACTACTGAGATTGTAGCAAATATAGCCGTAAATAGCAATACTAAAACGACTATACCGGGGTAGAAATACTCGGTGTATGCTTGTTGATTAGATGTACCAGTCGGTTTAAATGATTCATTTAGTCCACTGCCTATGAGTATCCAAAATAGGAGTGGTTGTGCAATTGCGCTAAGTAGTCTACTCCTTTGACGAAAAAATCTGATGATCTCTCGCCACCAAATAGTTCTAATCGGTAGCCAAACACTTAACATGACCTAATCCTAGTCAAAAGCATTGCCTGTCATTTTGATGAACACGTCTGCTAATGTCGGTTTCCCAAAACGAGCAGCTTTTATCTTATTCGGGTATGCTGTGACAATATCTCTTACGAACTCATGTGCATTAGTTGTTTCAATCCGTAGCCTATTATCTTCTGAAACTACCTGAACATCATACCTGTCTTTAATTCCCTCAGCAAGTGTCTGACACGACTCGCTTTCGATTATGACAACATCTCCACTAATTTCTGATTTGAGCTGATCGGGTGTACCGATGGCAACTAACCTACCTTTATCTAATATACCGACACGGTTACACCCTTCAGCTTCATCTAATAGATGTGTTGTCAGAAGTATTGGTATGTTCTCCTGTGTAGCAAGTTCTTTAAGGTGCTGACTCAGTTGGATTCTTACACCGATATCTAATCCACTACTCGGTTCATCAAGAATCAATACTTTGGGTTTATGCAGTAGTGCTTTTGCGAGATCGACTCGTCTTTTTAATCCTCCAGATAATTCTTCAACTATGTCGTTTTTTCTATCTGCAATGTCAAACCTATCAAGCAATTCAACGATTCTGTTGTTTAGGTTCTTACTGTTTATTCCGTATAGATGACCTTGATGTCGCAGGTTTTCATTTACAGTCAGTTTTGTATCCAATCCTGGGTTTTGAAAGACAACTCCTATTAACTTCCGAACTGCTTTTTTTTGTGTGTTCAAGTCAAAACCGAGGATTTTGACATTCCCCGATGTAGGTGAGATGCGTGTAGAAAGAATCTTGAATAACGTCGTCTTACCGCTGCCGTTTGGACCGAGAAGAGAGAACACCTCACCAGAAGCAACATTGAAACTGATATTGTCTAACGCACACCTCGTGTTGTAGTTGTGCGTTAGACAATCAACGACAATCCGTTTATGTTCCCCCATGTTACTTTTTCATCTTTAGCGTGAAATCCTGTTTGACTTCACCACCAGCAGTAACTTCAACTGTGACGGGTTCTTTGTTGTTATTGCCAAGTGTTTCGTGCCAATACCCTAACTTATATGTACCAGCAGGAACATTCTCAAGTGAGAATTCGCCCTTTTCGTTTGTAACAGCAAAGTAGGGATGTGGGACAAAAGCGACCCAAGCTCTCATCCATCCATGTATATCGCATTTAACTTCAAACGGTCCCTGTGGTTTCGGCATAGCATTGATCCTTAATCGCTTGATCATTCTTGTCTGCTGTTTGTTAATATTAATATCAGCGATATTGACATTATGTGTTACATTATCACCATTTAGCATTGTTAGACGAACTTTAACTGGCACGATCTGGACATGCGGCGTGAATTTACAATTCTTTTGGTCGATTTCTGGCTTCTTTGCTTTTGCGTCGAAATCTTTACCTTGTGTAATATCCATCAGATAGACGATTGTGTTCTTTAGTGCGTTATCTTCACCAACGACAAGTGCCTCGTCAAATTTGTCTGTCTTACCGCATGTTGCTTGGTCTTTTGTGATTTCCAGTTTTTTCATTTCTGGTGCTTCGCCTTCAAATTTTACAATGCCATTTATTTTTCCACCGTTGCTTACAGACTTAGCTTTGTATGCTTTAGGGAAAACAAGGACGTTCTTTTCTTCTTCTTCGTGATTATCTGCAGACACAAAAAGTGCCAAACCACATGCAAGAAAGAGTGTGAGGGTCAGAAACATTTTAGTTTTCATTTTTATTCTCCTTTATTTTACGAAAATTGTAGATTTGAACTTGATGACGGCACACGGCGTGTGCCTACTACTATTAAGAGCTATGAATTTCTACGTTGGACGATTCTCCTTAAACCGACCAGTAGACCGAATGAAAGGAGCGCGACCAACGGAGGATAGATGAACCTCCTTGTTGATGGTAAAGGTTCCAATACAAACGAATACCAACTTGATATTACGCGTTTTGTATCTATATCTCCATTGCCACCATCCCATACAGAAAATGCTATTGGAACAAACGTTGCAACATCAAGTTGTAAGTCTTTTTTGTCATCCGTCTTTAGTGAACGTTTTACCCACAACATATACCTTCCATCTGTGTAATCACTTTCCACTGCAAAATCACCTTGCACTTCTTGCTCTTCAACGTTGTTTATACCTTTTGCTGTGAGTTCAGTCAACGTATCTGGCGCAGACGCTTTCCATTGCCACAGATAAACAGGCTTTCTACCTCCAAATATGAAGTAGGGTTTTGGGTCTGTCGGTCCTTTACGCGGTTTTACAGGGAACTGGATTGCGATTGCATCCTCATAAGTTTTACCGGTTTCTTCATTCTCCTCTTCAGAGGTATTATGTGTTTTGTCATCCCATGAGAATAGGAAAGCTACTTCAGTGTCGTTGTAAAAGGATTTAACGTTAACAGCGTCAATAGATGGATTGAACTGTCTCGGTTCAACAACTATTTGTCCGATAAGTGGATAATAACTATAGTCGAGTGTATTCCACGTTTCATCTGTTAATGCTGGCAATTCTCCTTGTAAGTATTGAGACCGTAGCACGTGTTTTCCGATTGCAAAATCTGGTCGTTTTTCTGGTGAAAGGGATTTAACATAGTTTGCGAGATGCCAACTTTTTTCGTATACGACCTTCATCGCGTCATTATATATTTTTAGGGTTTCAGGGGACATTTCCAATCCCTCTGCCCAATCAAGTGCAGCGGTAGCAGCAGTATCATTTATCTCGAAATATTGTGCGGCACGTTCTTCCTCTTCAGTTGTTAATTCCTCTCCGTCCTCCACTTTTTTCTCCAGTGTAGCATACTGTTCTGACTGTTCAGCAGTAAGTCCGAAATGGTAAAATGTGTCACCCTGGAATGCCGGCATTGGTGATCCTGCTATACCACCGATGAACCTTTTGAAAATGTCTTCTGAGTCTGATCCGCCGCGAAAATTCCAATTCTCCGTAAGGTTTGCGGGCCAAGTTTTGAAATCCCACGCATCAACGAGTGTGGGTGCTGATGTACCATCCCCTCTACCAAGTTTACCGTGGCATTCAACGCATCCGAGTTCTACATACAGATCTTTTCCGATTTCTACACTTTCTTGGGAATATGGGATTTTGTCATCCAAACTGATTTCGCGTGGTGGATTTTCGTTTTCCTGAAATCCGCTATAGAATGTCTTAATATATTTTACCACTTCCTCACGTTCCTTAACATCAAGTGATGTTTCCCACTCTGGCATTGAAGTACCGGGCATGCCGACAGTAATAATATCAAATAGGTCTTTATCCGTTGGGAGTTGCCCACTTTCGGTTGATCGGATTTTGTATAGTCCGCGAGTGAAATCTCTGGGTCTTGGCAATAGATTTTCGGCTGCACTCCCGTCGCCGCGACCTTCAAGTCCGTGGCAATGTGCACAACTTTTATCGTAGATCTGTTTCCCGATTAGGGACCCCTCTGGCGTTTCTTGAGCATAAGAAGGATGTGGGACTACACAAGCAAGAATTAAGAGAGAAGTAAACGTTAGCATTGTAATTCGCATGCTTAATGTCCCTCCCCGAAAGTTCTGTATGTATAACCGGTATATTCAGACAGGAATATGATAACGTCCCAAATTTCTTCCTGTGTGAGGAAATCTTCCCAAATAGGCATTGCAGTATTCCATGGTGTTCCTGCGGGTGGTAATCCTGGACCTCCTTTGCTGATTCTCCAGAAGAAGAAAGATTCTTGGTAATTGGGAATTATACCAGGGTCTTGGAAGTTTGCAGGTAGTGGATTAAGTGCTGTGGCGAAATGTCCCTTTCCATCCAAATGGTCGCCGTGACAATAGAAGCAGTTCTGGTAATAGACACGCCGTCCATTATCTACGTGTTCCTTGAACAATTCAGGATCGTCCTTTTCGTAATGACGATATGGGTTTTGTGCATCTTGCATTGTATCAATAACTATGTCTTTGTAGGTCAATTCCAACGGGGGTTTTGGATGTGCTTGACGTGGATCTCCCAAAGGACTGGTTTTCTGAGCAATATGTGTATAAGAAAATCCGCACATAAGCAGAGGAATCAGAATAACCAAAACAAGTCTACGGGTACGCTTACTGTCGTCAACAAGGGTCTCATGAACCGGTCGTAAAAACTCCGTGAACCTTGAGTCTTCAACAGAGACATGCACCAATATAGCAATGAGTATTAACCCCATATACATAGCGATAACACTATTGGGTATCGGTGCAGAGATAATTCCTCCCATGACAAACCGGAGAAATATCCAGGATACTATGAAAATCGTGAGACAGATTGTGAAAAGCGATGTTTTTTTCAAGGCTTATCCTCTATAATGTATTTCGGACATATTATTCTGATGTCACTTCACCGACATCATCTGTTGATGTCTCTTCCGTTGCAGTTGCTCCGGTTAATGAACTCAAGAATGCAAGTAGGTTTGCCATATCCTCAACTGATAAGAGAATTGGGAAATTATCTGGCATGGGTGATCTTTCATTCAACTTTCTACCTTTAGCGAGAGTCTGCATCCCAGATTGAAAATCAAATGGATCAAAACTTTCTTCAGTGCCATCAACAATCATAACGATCTCATCGTCATCCAATGAACCCGATACGTGTTCACCTACCGTTTCAACATCATCATAATCTATAAGGGTCATTTGCATTTTGACATCTGTTTTAGAGACAATCTGTGTCTCTTCACCCACCTTAACCGTAACGGTGTCCGCATCCTCCTCAACGATTTCCCCGCTGATAGGTATATCAGAATCAGCAGGTGTGATTGTTACAGTAAAGTAACCGTCATCCAATAGATTAGACAGGTCTGTAATCGGTTCTTCGTCAATATCGCTTAAAAGTATTGTATGTTCTGTTTCTGTGCCATCGTCTGCTTTTGTTTTGACGACAATTTTTTCTTCGTCCTGAGAAACCAATGTTCCATCGTAAAGTACACCCTTTGAGGTTACTTTTACGTTGCCGTATCCGGATAGTATCTCTTTATGCGGTAATAGGATTGATTCCTCAATATATCGCATTTCATAGACTGCTGCAACATCTGAGAGTTCAGGTGCTGTCACGACTTCAAAGTCAACATTTTCGTCTCCAGCTTTTGGATTTTCTACGCCTTGCACAACATGACACGACACACATGCGGTATCAATAAAGACTTTTCTACCTTTTTCAATATCCCCGGTAAGCAGTGGTTCTAATGTTACTGTCGTTGTATCAGCGTCTGCTCTGTTGATGGGTTCATCAAACGGTGTTGGGTCAATCTCACCACCTTGACTTTGCAGGAATGCAATAACAGCTTCGATCTCTACTTTTGTTAGCGCGATGGGATTCTTCCATACCTCTGGCATAATTTTGCCGTATCCAGGGACTAAATACTTAGCGGGTTCATATAGAGACTCAATTAAGTATTGCTTTGATGAAACACCGGGTTGTCGTGTTACAGCGATTGCGCCAATATCGGACAGGTCAGGACATCTTCCTTTAGGTGCGGATGTATCCAGGGTATGACACGCAGCACATTGTCCTTTAACTTTAAAGATTGCTTCGCCGATTTCTGCGACTCCATCTGGGTCGTCCCAATCCAACGATTCTACTGTGCCTGATGCTGTAGATGTATCTGGCACAAGAGCAGCAATGAATGCGTAGAACCAGATGACTCCGATAGCGAAGGACACTAATTTCATGATGGGGAACCAGACAACCATGTTAACCAATACAGCAATCGTGAACCAGACTGACCATGGCAGTAGGTTTTCAGATGCGATAGGAAAAGCATCTGCCTTTGCAATAAAGGCGATAAAACTGACAACCATTAGGATAAGACCTGCGATCTTGATAATAACGTTTTTCATCTGTGTATTCTCCTATCAATCATCCCTAATCAATCATCACTGCCTGCTGGTGCAGCTTCAACCATGGGTACATCAGTTTGTTTTTTCTTATCTCCCAACAATCCGAGCCAGAAAATGAACCCAACGAGTGCAAAGAAAACAATCATAATGATGGACACCATATTCACAGCCTCACTCAAAGATGGTGTATAGGCATCCGGTGATGTGTCTTTCATTACACCAAAAATGTGCCATCCTTCTCGTAATCCTGAACGTGCATACCCCATCAATCCCATGAGAGAGGTAAATGTAATCGCAAGTAGGATTAGGACATACTGTGAACGATCTGTCATCTGTCCCCAATTAATAGTACCGGATGATGTTGCTTTACGATACATGAAGATATCAATTATCGTCACAACGACCATAACACCGAGTGCAATTAATACCTGCCAAGGAGTCAACACGTTGACGCGTGTATCTGTTTCCACTACAAATCCCAAAATACCGATAACGACAATAATCACGGTACCTAAGAAGAAGATACTCGAAATGATGATATTCCCGATACTTTTCCAACTTGCAGTCGGTATTTTACCTGACCGTCTATAAAATAGGAAACTCAAGAACGTTGTTAGGATAACAATATTTACGACTGTATTCTTAGCAGACATGAGTCCGAAGAAACCGAGATGCGGATGGTTTGATCCTCCCATTGCACTGAGTTCAGATGCGGATGAAATGCTTGAAAGTGTCCTCGGTGTCATCCAGACAGCAACACAGATGACAATAATTGCGATCATATACGGACGGTAACGAGCATATTTCTCAGTGCCCACAATTCTTCCCATGCCCGACCAGAGATAGTAGTTTGCCCCAATGAATAGTACACCAATCATCACTGCCTGAAGTATAAACAGCCATGAGAACAGAGAACCCATCATGGCGATACCCATGGTGTTGTTGAACATGTATATCTCACGTCCCAACCAATACCCAGCGAAAGGTAGCGGAATTAGTCCGCACAGAGCAATGAAGTTTCCGTTATATCCCATCCAATCGTAGTGAGCTTTCTCTTCATCAGTTTTCGCGACGAGGTAACGGAATGCAGCATAGGCTGCGACGATGGAACCCCCAAATGCGATGTTCCCGATGAGACGGTGTATATTGACCGGCATCCATGTGAAATTGTTGACAGCTTCCCACACCGTACCTAAGAAATCACCTGACACTTCATTATGTAGTGAAATAACAGTGCCATCCGTGATTCCTTCAAGCACTTCACTTCGAGTTAACTCAGTGTCATTTGCTAATTGCCCTTCAATCCATTTTTCTCGTGTGGGTTCAGATGCTTTTCGCCACTGTACTGCAGGACTTGTCTGATAGGTCAACCATGTATTTGATACAAACATGATTGCTGTACCCCATACATTTAACAAGACGCCGAGGAATAGATGCCATCCTTTATGCCGTCCCTGCATTCTATCCCACCCATAGTAATATAGGTAGAGTGTAAAGGTTTCACCAAAAAAGAGTATGACATAGAAAATCATCGTAGGTCCGAAGATACCGCTCAACTTGGTCATAACCTTCGGATAGCACCATACGAGAATGAATACCAAAACACCGCCTAATAGAGCAGTAGTTGAAAATGCCCCCATACAGAGTTTGATAAACTCTTGTGCCATTCTGTCATATCGTTCTTCCTTCGTCTTCCATCCGATAAACTCAATAATGACTGCAAACATTGGCACACCGAGAATAAAAGAACCGAACAGAAGATGAAGTTGTGCGGCGATCCACGCGGCACTTCGACTCCCAATTTTTGGGAAAGGACGATATTCAGCATCGGTTAAATCTTGTGCAAACGCTGGTATGGCAACGAAAAGTATTATACCGAGTAGCACAATACCGATTAGATAATAGAGTCTCTTATGGGTAAAAGAGGGACAACAACGCATTTTCAATCTCTCTAATCTGGGTGATTATTTTGTTTTAGGTTTTTTGAATTCACTACTTTTGAAATCAACCTTGAGTTCACCAGTTTCAGGAAC
>VXOP01000219.1 GCA_009839975.1 Candidatus Poribacteria bacterium | reverse complement strand
ATCTATATGATCCTGAAAATTCAACCGATTAATAAACGTTTACCCCGATTCTAAACTTTGTCTATTTTTTCATCAATCTGTTGAAAAAATAGGCAATTACTACAAGAAAGAACCTATTTTATCACATTTTTGTTGGCATAAAAATTGCTAAGTATGACGTATGCCTCCTTAGGTGGGTCGGAACTACAAGCCCTAATTTGTGCAATCGGTCGCAGCATTTAATATGTGTAAGGTTAAATTCCCTGATATTCCTTAACCAAATAGGGGTGTAGTCTCCGACTCTTTTCCCAATTTCCCAAATTAAAAAACAGACGATTTTAACGATATTCATGGATGCTGTTAATAACATTGACGCAGTCTATAAAGTGTGTTAGAATATGTAGCAGTTTTAACACATGCATGGAGAATCTCATGAAAACATTATCCGATATGACGCATAGCGAATTACATCAACTACTTCATGATCTTGTTAAAGATGATCTCTTTCATTCTCGTGAACGACTCATTAAACTCCTTAACCTAAATCTATCATCAAAGAAAAAAACAGAACTGGAAGCAGAATTCCGAGAGTTCTTCTGTGGATACGAAAGCATTGCATTCTGGCTTGAAGAATATGAAGAAGATCCGTTGAACGGTCTTAGCCCACACATATCACTTGCTAAAAAACTCAAACGTCAACTTGACTATATCCAATCTAATAGAAAAACAACTCTTGAAGAACGGATGTGCAGACGGATGGGGAGCTACTTGGAAAGCGATCCGATGCCAGAAATTAAAATCTCCGAATTACCATTGAATGAATTTTGTAAAGTTATCCGGACACTTGTTACACAGGAAATTTTTAGTGTACGCGAAAGGCTTATAATTCTCTTTCAGCAAAACCCTTCCCGTCAGCAGTTAGACGCAGCATTTCGTGAGTTCTTTGTGGCTTATGAACTTTTTGAGCTCGCACTTGAGGATTACCACTATGATCCAGATGAAGGATTAGAGATAAGACCCGAAATTGAAGCCGAAATTGACCAGAGCATTGCTGATCACGAATCTGGAAAAGTTAAGGCAATTCCTGTTGAGGAAGTGGTAAGAAAGTTAGGGTTGTAGATCTATAGATGTACCACTTAGAATTTATCCAAAAAGCTGAGGATACCTTAGCTCGCTTAGATATATCAATTGCTCGGAGGATTCGCAGAAAATTGGAGCAGTTATGTGAACATTGCGACACTTATCCGCACAAAGCACTAAAAGGCAAAGATAGAGGAAAGTTCAGTTTGAGAATGCAGAATTACCGTATTATCTACACTTTCAATAGGCAGAAAAGAGAGGTTACTGTCCATAGAATTGGGCACCGCAGTAACGTTTATTGATCTATGTAATAGCATGTAAACTGTTTATCACGATCTAATCAATTTTCGCAACGTCTGAACTAACGTCCCTTCTGAAATCCATTTAGCAGCAACACGTAACACACTCGTAGCATAAGTCGGATACACATGAATCATACCACTCAATTTGCGTAACGGAATCCCTTCCTGCATTGCTAACACATACTCATGGAGCACTTCACCTGCATTGGTACCGACAATGTGAACACCTAATATCCTGCCTCTCCATCTGCTTGCTATGACTTTCGTGAACCCCTGTGTTTCCCCATCAGCAACGGCTCTGTCAACATCAGATTGATCCAGTCTGAACACATCTACATCACCATATTTCTCTCTCGCTTCATCTTCAGTCAAGCCACATCGTGCAACTTCTGGGTCACAGAACGTTGTCCAAGGTACAACACCATAGTTGATCTTCTGACGAAAAGGAAGCAAAAGATTCTTGATGAGAAGCTGTGCTTGAAATGCTGCGACATGGGTGAACAGGTAATGTCCAATAACGTCCCCAGCGGCATAGATGTTCTTCACATGGGTCTGAAGTCTGTTGTTAACGACAATACCACTCTTACCAACCTGAACACCAATTTCTTCAAGACCTAACCCCTCAACATTTGGAGCACGACCAGTGGCAATCAGTACCTTATCAAAAGTCTGTTTCTGATTATCTGCGTTTTCATCCTGATTTGATCCAGCGAATGTTATAGTGATTTCATCATCGCGTTTCTCTACTGCATCTATACCGGTATTGAGTCTGATATCAATACCATCTGCCCTTAGGTAATCAAACATCCTCTCAGAGACATCCAAGTCCTCTTTATTCATGATACGGTTGCTTCGTTGTGCAATCGTTACTTCCGATCCAAGTCGATGAAATGCCTGTCCCAATTCGATGCCAATCGGACCGGCACCGACAACTAACAACCGTTGTGGCAGTTCCGTCAACTCCCATACATTTTCACTATCCAGATAATTGAATGACTTTAAACCAGGAATAGAGGGTACCAGAGGACGCGATCCTGTACTTATGACAAACTTCTTGCTATTGAGGGTGCAAGTATTCCCACTTTCACTGTCTTCTACGATGAATGTATTGGGTGAATCAAAGTGTCCGCCCCCGAAGATGACATCAACCCCCATATCTCGGAATCGCTCAGGGTTATCGTGTTCTTCCTCAATATGATTCTGTGTGCTCCGGACATAGTTCATGACCTGTTGAAAATCGGGTGCTGTCTCACACGATGGGATTCCGTATTTTTCGCTGTTTTTGAAGTAATTCGCAACTTTTGCTGCCTTGAGCAGTGCTTTTGATGGCACACAACCTGTCCAGAGACAATCCCCGCCGAGTCGGTGCTTTTCAACCAGTGCAGTTTTTTTACCAAGTTTCGCGCCAGCGACAGCAAGCACGAGTCCAGCACTCCCACCACCAATGATAGTAAGGTCATATCTATCCATAGGTCGTTCTCCTCTATCGTGTATGTCGCAGCACTCTCCCCGGTAACTTGTCAGTGACATTGGAATTTTCAATCACCGAAATTCCGTTGACAAGCACCCAATTTACACCAATAGGAGGGTTCACAGGTTCAAACCACGTAGATTGATCCGCAACGGTATCTGGGTCAAATATGACAATGTCAGCAGCAAGCCCCTCAGCGATTCTACCGCGATCAGTCAGTCTAAATCGTTCAGCGGGGAAACCGCTCATCTTATATACTGCTTCCTTTAGTGAGACTATCTGTTTATCTCTTACATACTTACCAAGATACTGCACGAAACACCCATAACTTCTTGGATGCGGATGTGGGATGTTGTAGACACCATCGCTTGCAATCATCATCCGAGGATGTTTTGCTGTTCTGTCCAAAATCCGTTCGTTTTTTTCAGGTGGCGTTCCCCATGGCATAATAAACGTTTCAATGGCAGCCTCCTGTTTTATGAAATCATAAGCAAATTCTTCATTCGTTTTCCCTTCCGCTTCAGCTGCTTGGAAGAGTAACATACCGATATATCTACCCGAATTGTTATAGCCAATAATCTGGTTGCCTCCACCCAATTTCTCACGCAAATAAGGGAGAGATTGCTCTCGCACGTCCGGATTCTCCAAATTCTGCAACATCTCCTCAGGGGTTCCTGTTTGATATTTCATCGGAAGCAACATCGCAAGGTGTGTCATGCCAGCAGGATACAAATAGGATTCAAAGGTCAGATCAATGTCTTCACGGTCAACTTCTGTAAGGATCTCTGCCACTTCATTATCAACACGTTCATGTGAAACATGGACAGGAATGTTTGCTTGTTTCGCAATTTCAATTGTCTCTTCCCACGCAGCCTTCCTGCCGATAAGTTGGTAACGGATATGTGCAGCATAGATTGCATCATAACTTGCAGCCACCTTTGAGAGATGTACCAGTTCATTCAGATCAGCATTCGCAGAAGGTTGATAATCTAATCCTAAGCAGAGGCAACATGCGCCAGCATCAAGCCAATCGCGCGTTGTCCGTTCCATTGCTTTCAGTTCATCTGTAGTAGCAGGACGTGCATCCCACCCCATTGTACCGAGACGGACAGCACAGTGCGGCACTTGTGGATAAAGATTCGCAGGTATCCTACCGTTGAACATATTCAGATATTCATCTGGAGTCTGCCAGTTGAGTGGAACTTCATCATCCCCGTAGGCAAATTGCGTATAATGCCATAATTCTCGTGCAAGTTTAGAAGCAAGTGGAGCCCACCCAAAACCGTCGGGTGCTGCAAGATGCGTTGTAACACCCTGCATGAGGGCGGCATATTGGTCGCGTCCACCGAGTAACGATATCTCAGAATGCACGTGAACATCAACAAAACCGGGGCACACAACTAATCCATCAGCAGATATACGACAGGATGTATCTGCTTTTTCAAGGTCCCCAATCTCACTGATTTTATCGGATTGAATGCCGATATCTGCGACATAAGGATCACGTTTTCCTGTGCCATCAACGATGCTACCACCAGATATAATAATATCAAACGTCACTTTTCCTCCTATTGTCATCGTCAAATCTTCATTATCGTGTGAAAATGATGAGTGTATATAGGTTTATTTCATCTCTTGGCAATTATACCAAAATATACGTGAATTTTGAAACAACTAAATTTGACTTGTTCGTTGACATACTAACTAAAAGCATGTTAAACTATTTCATTAGCAGATGACATTATTAGGGGGAAGAAATGGCAAGAATTGGACCAATGAACATCAACGTGGGAAACAACAAATACCAATTTGTTGTGTACGACCTAAATGGACCCGCATACAATGTTCCAGGTGTCTATATCTTTTCAAAAGGTAGACCGAATGCCCAAGGCGGAAATACACATCAGATTCTATACATTGGAGAGACAGAAACTCTAAAAGATAGAGTCACACCCAATCATGAAAAATGGGATGATGCACTTCGCCAAGGAATGAACTATGTTTCCATTTATGTGCCTTATTCTGCTGAGACACGACAAGGAATTGAAAAAGAACTAATTCAACATTTTAAACCACCTCTCAATGATCTAATCGTGTAGATGTAAACTAATTCACCTTTAAAAAGTTAATGCCATATCAAGAAAGTTCGTATTTTGAGACACCATCACGTGAAAAATCTTTATGGAGATATATGCATATTGACAAGTTTATGTCAATGATCAATACACAATCGCTTTACCTACCTAAGATTACAACTTTTCAAGACATTTTTGAAGGAGAATTAACTGAACTATCAAGAGAAGAAGTCTATAAGACCAACCTATTGGATGAATACAACACACCAATAAAACAGGATGATGCCTTCGTCAAAGAAAAAGACGTTATGGACTCACCATTAATGAGATTTGACCGTACATTAGTATTAGAGAGACAACATTCATTTGAAACATTGATAAACGATTTTTCAAACCATTTCATGTTTTGCAGCTGCTGGTTTCAGAATGATTATGAAAGTCATTCTATGTGGGCAGAATATGGAGATAAGAGTCCAACTTCTGTTGCTATTCAAACGACAGTCGGGGACCTTATTGATAGTTTAGAATCTACACAATATACCGTGCATATTGGTGAAGTCAAATATAAAGACTACGAAAATGAACATACTGAAGGCTATGAAAACTTTGCGTCAATAAACCTAAAAGATCAGAACAATGTTCTTAAACTATTTTATGCTCCAATCACCCAGAAAAGAAAGTTGTTTGCTGACGAACACGAAGTCAGGGTCGTTATCTCTTTTGAATCTATATGTGAAAGTCATGCGGATCGGATTTTTACAACTGATATCCCTTTTTATAGTGATAACTTATTTGAAAAAGATTTGTTTTTCATCGACCATGACAAAACTAACCTAATGCAAAACATACCCGATCGAGGAATCAATATTGATGTTGACTTAATGAAGTTGATTAATAGTGTCGTCATGTCTCCATATCGGAATGTGTATTTTGACGAACCTTTAGTAAAACTGATGTTTGACAACGGTCTAAACGGTGAATTAGTTCGTTATTCTCAGATAAACGAGGTAGTTGAGAGAGTAACTCGTAATGAATAGGCAAATATTTGCGTGTGTCTCCAATACAAGTCCGAATACTGTATATGACGTATAGGAGATACTTTGATATTCTGTTAATTCCCTTTACAGACACTGCTATATTATGATAAAATTGTAGGCGATAGATCTTGAGATTGTGGACAAAACGCTTAATATTGGGTGAGAAAGTTGATTGATAGGAAACTATTTCTAAAGAAATACCTGCATCATCTTATTAACAACCCCTTCGTGATTTACCCTTTTGCTGCAGGGGTAATTACTGCCTTTGCGTCTTGGGTGTTTAATCTTGACCCTAAGATTTTCTATTTATTTGCAAGTGCTGTATTGGGGATAGCAATTCCGATAGGTAGTCTGATTACGAAGTGGACGATCGGAACTGATGATATTGCGAAACGCGTTCATGAAGAGCTACTTCACAATGCACAACACAAACAGGAGGAAGAACTAAACGCGCTACATATACAACTAAAAGAAGATGGGGACATGAGAACAGAACAGATGTTAGAAGAATTACGCACACTGCACCAATCCTTCCAGGAGGATGCCAGTGATGCTGGGTGGATGGGGACACTGCCTATGACTGTTCGTGCCGAAATCACAGATAAGGTCACGGAACTCTTTACGCAGGCTGTTCAGTGTTTGAAAGATACACTACGGATGTACGAGAAATCGAGAGATTCAAAAATAAAGAATGTTAGACGCGTCCTACAACAACACAGAGAACAACTCATTGCAGATGTTGAGCAGACGATAGTGCAGCTAACACACCTCTATACACGTGTGCTGACACTGAGTCCTGATAGCAATGAATCAGAACTTTCACGACTACGATCCGAACTTGATGAAAGCCTTGCATTTGCTAAGAAGGTTGATGAGCAGATACGACTATCTATACAAGAACCTGATATTGAACTGACACAATCCATAAACGCAGATGAAGATACACAGACTTTGACAGGTCATCAGAATGTTGAGTCAACTGAACAGAAATCACTTCAATAACGACTTGTGCTAAATGACTTTATGTAAAACACATTTTTCACATAAACAGATTATTCAGTAAGTTTTCTTCATCGATGGATATGTTCTTCAGTCCCGTAGGGACGATATGTTTATAGAAAAACGTTTATTACGACCTCTTTAGTCCCGTAGGGACGATATGTTTATAATTCAAATGCGAATAGATGTAAAAATCAACAAAACAAATTGTTAACTGGCACAAACCGATTCAATAATAAAAAAAGGAAAACTCTGATATATATACCCAACATGTAGAAGGATGAGTCTATTTAGTATAGGAGTAGTTTGATGGGAAATGCAGCTATAACTTACTTTAAATCGTTTGCCAATAAGCTTCCTGGTAGAAGTAACAGACGGGAAAATAGAAAGAGAATCAATGCCGACATCTTAAGGTCTGCTTATGAAGTTGTAATCCAACACAAACAAGATAGTATACAACAATACAAATCGGCTGTTGGTGTGTTGAGTGCTCAATTTAAACATAAAGAGAGTTCGTTGAGTAATCTTGAAAGTGAAATTAACGATCTAAATAAAAAAATGGACAGTGCAAAAGGAAAATCAGAATCAGTTTCGGCAGAACTTAAGAACGCAGGAAAAACTGAGGAGGAAATCGCAGAGCATCCCGATACCATTCGATGTGAAAAAGCATGCCAAGATTTTCAAAACACGCTTGATGATAAGACTGCGCGATTGTCTACTATTCAAATTGAACTAAAAAGTATTGAAGACAAAATTGAATCATTTAAACTTAGAATAGTGCAACATCAGAGAGATATTAATAGGATTCAGCAGGAACAAACTGAGACGATAAATGAACTTATAAATAGACGTCAAGATAAGGAGATAGCGGATATTTTAGCAGGACTTGGATAACCTAATCTACAATTTGATAACTATAAGAAGGAATTATGTTTTTTGTAAAATATATACAACAGTTTTAGAGATAGAAAAGCTAACAAAGAAATTTGGAGGGGTACCCAAATGGTAAGGTCAGTTTCAGATCTCTTCAAATCATTTACAAGAAAGTTCAAAGATAAAACAAGAGTGCCAAAACTTCGTGGGGAGATCGATTCTGAAATGTTAGGGTTTGCTTATGAAGTTCTGATCCAACATAAAAAAGAGAGCATCCAACATTACAAAACTGCAATAGCCATGTTGATTGCACAGAGGGAAACTAAAAAGAATTCGGTGCAGAATGTGACAGATGATATAAACAAATTTAAGAATTTACTGGCATCAGTCAAGAATAAGAAACACGCTTTAACTGTTGCATTGCAGCAAGCAGGAATATCTCAGGAGGAAATTGAACAACATTCAGATTACATTCAATTTCAATCAGATTATAATGCTATTCAATCAGATCTGGACGAGAAGAATGCGCGGTTATCCAAACTTCAACAGGATGTCAAAAAAGCTGAAGACAGAATTGAGCCTTTTAGACTTCAAATACATCAACTGCATCAGGAATTGGCAAAGATTCAGCAGGAACAAAAGGATACGATTCACGATCATCTTTCAAAATTGAATGAAAAGAAAATCGCAGATGTACTGGCAGGTATTCGTTAGACTTGTACTTGTCCTAACAGTATAATTTGTCTCATATAGAAGAATATAGTTTTTTTTGTGTGTTTATGATAGTATGTAATGAACAAATTTATTATGGGTATTTTAGAATTATAAACAAAGACAGAGGTTTATCTTTGAGTGAAACTTTATTTCATTATCTGGAGGAATTACAATGGCAAACGGTTTTACACGCTTTTTTAGAGCAATCTGGTATACGCTAACCGGTCGCGCGCATGAACAGGCTGACAAATTAATGGAAAACCCCGAAGCTGTGCGAGGTGCTTTTGAACGGATAATTAGTGACAAGATGGAGAATATCCAACAATATAAGAATGCTATTGCACAACTCATCTCACTTGTTGAGAAGAAAAAGAGCTCGTTGAAGGGTTTGACTGAAGACGTTGAGAAACTTGAAAAATTGAAGACAGGTGCTATACAGAAAGCCAAAGCGACTGCAGCTGAGTTACAGCAACAAGGAGTTGCTGATGAAGAAATCAAACAGAATGCAGAATATGTCAAATGTGTAACTGCATATCAAGACTTCAACTCTACTTTGGAAGAGAAAAACGCTCGTATAAC
>VXOP01000187.1:1620-9242 GCA_009839975.1 Candidatus Poribacteria bacterium | reverse complement strand
ACTTTCTAACCCCCCTACCCCCTTATCAAGGGGGAATGCGTAAGTCCTGATATAAAAACATCTAATTCTGATTAGGTAAACTGTTTATTATTAAGGCATCCATATATTCCATTCACCTCGTTTCTGCCATGGACGACAATCAAAACAGAGACACATAAATCGGATTGCGAAACGTGGCGTATTCCCATTATTGAATGATCCAGTATGTGGTAATAAATGATGGAAAAAGAGTACATCCCCTTTTTTTGCTACTATTTCTAAAGGTTCACCTAAGTCTATTTTATGAAATATGGTCCGTATGTCGCGCACATGATTAGAGAAATTTGGGTTCTTTCTTCGAAACTCACGAATCCTTTCCGGTCCTTTAGGAAATACCACAGTCGTTCCTTGATGTGAGTTCGCATCAGTTAGATATGTAAGACTGCTAACTCTGAATGTTCCTGGATCCAACCGTAAATCCCTTGAATATCCATCAAGGTGTGGCGGCGGAACTCTCCATTCATCAGCAATAGGGAATTGGTTCATTGCCCATACACCATCAGGTTCTTCACTTTGACAGTGTGGAATAGTCGGTGACCTTTCTGCAAGCTGTTTGAGTATCGACCGATATGCCTGGGTGCAACACGCCAACAGATCTGGATTGGTAACACCGAAAAGTTCAATCCGGTTTTCGTTTGACATGTTTTCAATGTAAAAATTGGTAAGAAACGGTCGTTTGACAGTATCCCATGAATCCGGGTCGTCTACCTCCATTCCCAGTGTCTGCCACATCGCTATTTCTGCGTGCTCAATAATGTCATTCGGAATTAGATCGGAAAGTAGAAGGTATCCTTCTATATCAAATTGCCCGAGTTGATCGATTGAAAGCATTAATTGTTCTCTTCTGAATTTGTGCTCTACATATTATACTCATTCCAAAATAAGTTTTGACACATCAGTGTTGGGTTTGGGGAATTTCATATCCAATCCTTCAAGTGTCTCAACAATACGTTCAGTAATGACAAGGTTACGATACCACTTCTTATCTGCTGGGATTACATACCATGGTGCCCAATCTGTGCTACACTCCTGTAAAGCTACTTCATAAGCTTGCATGTAATCATCCCAGTAAGTACGTTCATGAAAGTCAGATGCGTTAATTTTCCAATGTTTTGCAGGATTCTCAATCCGTGCTTCAAGTCTTTCTTTCTGTTCCTTCTGTGAAATATTGAGGAAGAACTTCAAGATAACCGTCCCATTCTCCACCAGCATTCTCTCAAAATCATTGATCTGTTTGTAACGTCTTTTCCAAATAGATTCAGGTACAAGATTATGAACGCGAACTACCAATACATCTTCATAGTGTGAACGGTTGAATATACCAATTTTACCTTTCTGTGGAACTGCTTTGTGTACTCTCCATAGATAATCACGTGAAAGTTCATCTCCAGTAGGTGCTTTGAAACTTACGACTTCACATCCTTGTACGTTGATACCGGACATGACTTTTCTTATAGTGCCATCTTTGCCACACGTATCCATACCTTGAAGGATGACCAGTAACGCACGTTGCCCTTCCGCATATAGCAACTCTTGCAGTTCTAACATCCTTTTGTGCAGCTTTTTCAACGGTTTCTTCGTATCACCTTTCTTGACATAGTTGGATGTATACTCAGGATCAAATTCTTTGTTCCATTCTTTAGAACCCTCCTGCAGACTTACATTCATTCCTGGTTTAACCATGAACGGTATTTCCATATAAATCCTCCGTGTAATATTACTTCGCCAAAGATTCGTAGTAGTTATCAACAAGTTTGCGGTATTCAGGTGGGACATCTTCTTTTGCAACTTGTGCCAACTGCTTCTTCTCTTGCAGCATGTTGAGTCTCTTTTCAAGAGCCGTTTCCAGTTTTCTCAGGTCTCTTATTGCCCGTTCATAGTTAGGAAAAGGACCGGAATTATTACGCCATGGGGTCCGTGTAGCCTCAAGCATACCAAGCCACAACTCCTTGATTTCACGCGTGGATTCTGCTCCACCGCGCGCCATGTCAGTCTGGTTTTCACCTTCTCCCGGTTGTTCACCTTCTCCCGGTTGCTGTCCTTCCTGTCCTTCCTGTCCTTCCTGACCGGGTTGCTGACCTTGTTCCCCTTCCTGACCATCTTCCATAGCTTGTTGTGCCTGTTCCATACGTTCCAGCAGCTGCTGTTGCTGTTCAGCAAGTTGCTGTTGTCGATCCTGCTGTTCCTGGGTTTGCTCCTGTCCCTCCATCGATTCAAGTTCACGATCCATATCCTGCATCTGTTCCTCAAAATTCTGGAGTTGTTCAAGGGCAGCTTCCAGTTGCTCCTCTTCATTCTGTGCCATGTTCGCTCTGGCTTGTTGGAGATCAGCTTGTGCTTGTTCCAATGCATCAATAACCTCTTGCTGATTTAGGTCTGCTGATTGCATACTTCGCCACTGTAATGCACGCTGTGCAGTCGCCATATCTTCTGCAGTCTGTTCCTCGGCGAGCCTTCTGGAAGCATCAGCAACGTTTTCGGATGCTTCAGGATTTTCTTGGTTCAGTTGTTCCTGCAGATCGCTCAAATTCTCTTCAACTGACTCTAAGTCGCGCTGAAGTTGCCGTTGTTGATTCGCAAGATCAGACGCTTGACGATAATCTTCTGGACTCATACCGGACTGTTGAGACCTATTCCTCAACTCTTGAGTCTGCTGATTCACCTCAGACTGATCCTCGGTCAATTGACGCAGTTGCTGTGCTGTTCTATCTAAGGCATTTTCAGTAAATTCAGCAGCTGCCCCTTCAAGCTGCTCAATAGCTTCCTCAAGCCGTTCTTCAGCCTTTCCACCTTTTGCTGCACTCATCTGTGGTTGTTGCTGTTGCATCCCTTGTGATGCTTGTTGCATCTGTTCACTTGCCTGTTGCATGGCTTGACCAGCTTGACTCAATCTCTGCTGTTGCGTGCCTTGTGCATTTCCTTGCATCTGATTTAGCTGCTCAGACATCTGCTGTGCTTGCTGGGATAACTGACCTTGCTGTTGACTGTTCTGCTGCATGTCGCTCTGTGAAGGTTCACTTTCTCTACCCAACTCTTGACTCTGTTCATTTAGATTCTGTTGCTGATCAAGCATTTCGCGAGCCTGCTCTAACATCTGTTGCGTCTGTTCTTGCATCTCACGTTCTAGCTCTTCCTGATCCTGCTCAAGCTCATTCTGCAGATCTTCCAGCTCCAATTCAAAATTCTCAGCAAGTTGCGGTTGGCTACTTCTTGCCTGAATCAGCACCTTAGGAAATTCAAGATTGACTTTTGTCAACAGCTCAAGTGCTGCCTGTTCTGGTGGAATGGCATCTAAAGGACGGACAGCATTCAACTGGTCTGTTGCTTCACCCATCATATCTATTGCTTCTTCAAGGTTCATGAAGATTTCAGGTGCAATCTGTGCATCTTGCATCATCGTACTTAACTGATCTGTCACTTGTTGAGTCTTATCTTTCAGTTCAGACTGTTTCTTACCAGTACTCTTAACCGCAGATTCAAACTCTGTTGTGATAGGCGTAGGTTGTGAATTGACATGCTTCCACGTTTCACGAATGATCTGTTTCTGCGAGGCAATTAATTCAAGAAAAGGAGTTGGCATGTTCCCTTCCATGGGTTCCCCTTCGGCAAGTCGCTGATTGAAGGGTTTTATCTCTATGAAGTAGATTTCACTGTTGGCTTCACCGGGACCAGTAAGTGTATTGTTGTCGACTGCATGTGCATAGTAGGATATGATTTCACCCGGTTCAACATCATACTCTTCTAAATAGAAAGTATGTGTACCGGATTGAAGATGTTTGCTGACATTATCTACAACAGGATCAGTTGCAATTTCAAACGGAATCTCCTTTAACTCCCCAGGCCCTACACGATACTTCAGGCTAAACTTACTTATACCGTAGTCATCTGTAACTTCAGCAACAATTTTGACCTCTTCCAGCTTCGTTGCTTTTACATCACGTCCAGGCTCCTTTATTACGACTTCGGGAACCTTGTCTGGCATTGCTTTAATCGTATATTCAATCGGTATTTCATTGTTAAATCCATCAATACAGAACAGCGTTACATTATACTTACCACTTTCGTTAACATCAATAGTCTTTGATAGTATGTTGCCGTCAACGATTAGCATTTCAGACGTATTGGCAGTTAATTCACCTTCAACGTCTTCCGCAACGCCTTCAGTAGATTCAGGGTTAGAGAAGTTGAAAGTAGCTGATTGAATTACCTTATTTGCGGTCATTCTGATCTCTGCTGTTGAACCTACAACTGCTTGTATATCCCCACTCCCCTGTTGAACGACAGGTTTTAAGTTTGTATATTCTGGATATGTGTATGAGACAGAAACTTCATCTATCCTCGGCATCTCAAAAACTTCTACGGTAAATTTTTCAGAAGTTTTCTCATTAGCTGAGACATAGTACTGCATGTCTGTGTCAATGTTAAAGACCTCATAAGCGAATTCGCGTTTGTCGTCTGGGTTCTGTACCATATTAATCTGTTGAAGAATCTCCCCATTGTCTTCAGTCAGCACTGCGTCCTTTGGATGATAATTCAGAACAACCTTCTCTGCAGACTTCCCTGTGACCTGAGCTTGAATTTGCAGACTTTTACCTGTAAGAATCCGGGCATTCCCAGGAGATACTTCAATCTTTGTCGTCAATATCGGGTCGGTTTTTTCCCAAGGTATAAAGATTCTCTTTAGACTTGTCTTCGTCTCTGTAGGGAACAAGACCGCAATCAGACAGCAGCATGCAATAACTAAAGTTGCAATTGCAGCAAACTTACGTGTTCTGCTATGGTCAATTGTGGCTTTGAAATCAATACCCTTAATCCGCTCAGTCGTATCATTCACTAACCGATGCAGCATGTGTTGTTCAATTGGATCCTCTGTTTCCCGAGAACCGAATTGCACTGCACTCACCAATCTGTCCTCAAGTTCCGGATGGTTCTGTTCTACGTTGAGCGCAACATCCCGAGTTGTAAGAGAAGCTCTGATAGGTTTTATCAGGTATTTATATAACAGGTAAATAGTAGCCGCAACTATACCCGCAAGCAGCACTGCACGTACATAACTTGGCAGTGGATTAAGCCAATCTATAATGGATTCACCAACGATAATCGCCAAGAATCCAATTAAGACTATAGCAATTCCAGTCCAGAAAAGACTTCGTTTCCAAACACGTCTGGCATCTAATATTCTCGCTTGTAGTTCTGCATAACCATCTCTTGTTTCCATTTTTTCTCCTCTCATCACATCCTAAGCGTTGTGAAGAATCTCTGTGAACCCAGAGTTACCGACAAATGTATTCCATCAATCAATTTAGACAGGACAGAAGCAATATAGTTTTGAAAAAACCTAAATCTGATGCTTTTATCAAGTATTAATTATATTCCTTGCTTGAATTATATCAGATTCTAAGTTATTATAGCAAGGACTTTTATATATTTTAACTAAACTTCATTTGGATATTCCCACATCACGCTATTACAGGCATGACTATGCACCTTGACAGAAACCAAGAAAAAGCCATAAACCATACTACCGGTCCTGCTATCGTTGTTGCTGGACCTGGCAGCGGAAAGACAACTGTTGTCACAGCACGCATACTAAAACTGATCCAAACTGAGAATATCCCACCGAAAAATATCCTTGCAATAGCATTCAACAGAAAAGCAGTAGAAGAGATGCAAAATCGGATTGCACAAAGAATATCCACTGAAGAGGGGATCCCTGTTATTAGGACGCTTCATGCATTCGGTAAAGACATCGTAACCGAAAATCATAAACAAGCAGGATTCTCAGAGATTCCAGAAATCTGGTCAGGGGAAATAGACAGAATCATCGCAGATGAAAGGAGAATGATTGATCAAGCAGCTTCTGAAGCAGAAGTCGCAATCTATATGATTGAAAACACATTAACAGGAAAGTGCTATATTGGACAGACAACAAATCCTGAAAGACGTATGCGCGAACATTTTGAACATTCCTCTAATGACAGACTACGTAGTGCTATTCGTGCTGAAGGAGAAAATCAGTTTAGATTTGAAGTGTTGGAAAAAGTAAAGGGTAAAGATGCAAACCAACGCGAATCGTATTGGATACAACATTACAAAGAATTGGGAGATGTTTTCAACCGAGCGAATCCAATGCGAAAACAGTATAGCGATCAACTTTTTCTTGAGATGTTCTGTCAACATTTTAATATAGAATATACGGATCATCTAAACAGAAACCCAGATTATAATGATCTCCAAGAACGTTTCAACGACATAAAAGACATTGTGATGCGGTCAAAACGTCAGGTTAAGACAGGACTATTTGATCCAGATACTCTTCAGGATCCAGTTGCGCGTGAATTTGCAAAAAAATACGAGACGTTAAAATCTGCTGTCAATGCTGTGGACTTTGAAGATATGATCATCTATGCAGCGAACCTGCTTGAGACAAATTCGGACATCCGTCAGATTTACAAAGACAAATTCCCTTATGTTCTCGTTGACGAATTTCAAGATATTGCTCCGATTGATTATCGGTTGATCTCACAGTTATCTGATAACATCTTCGCTGTCGGAGATGATGACCAAGCCATCTATAGTTTTCGCGGTGGTGACTCACTGATCATGCAGGAATTCGCTAATCAAGCGGATGTTACGAAGTATGCAATTACATGCAATTATCGTTCAGTATCCACGATAGTGGAACACGCCAGAGCATTAATTGAACGAAACAGGCCACGGATACGGAAGAACCTACGTGCATTCAATCCACTGAAACGAGAAATAAAAATCGTTGAGACAACCAAAGATACCGTAAAAAGGTGCTTGTTAGAGAACTTAGACGAATCCATAGAAACAGGAATACTGGTGAGAACGAACTATGAGATTGATAGAGTTATAGAGATGCTATCAGGTCATCCAGAATTTGGTTCTGTTGAGGTGTCAACGATTCATAAAGCGAAGGGACGGGAATGGGACAAAGTACTATTGATACACAATACATTAGAACGTAGGTTTCCGCGCAAAGATACTATACTGGAAGAGGAGCGACGTGTCTTTTATGTAGCAATGACGCGTGCAAAAGAACAGTTGATTGTTCTCGGTGGCGCGTGTCAATTCGTCCCAGAGTTTGACCAGATACCTAAGAATACAAGCTATTACTATCGGCAGTTCGTGTATTGGTGGGAAAGAAGGAAATTTAATAAATAACAGGATATATAGTAACCTAAGTTGCCACCTATGTAGCACAATCTGTTAGATTGTGCCTCTGAGGACGCAAACTAACAGTTTGCGCTACGAATTCTTGCGAAAAATGGATTATTCTTTAATAAAAACGGTGTTTGCATGTCTAAAATCTTGTAGGTAGCAACTTGAGTTATAGTATTAGATTTCCTTGATTATGCTTCTCTGTACAACATTCATTTTGATTGCCTCTGTAGCACATTCATCCTTGATTGTGCTTCTTCGGACGACATTCCCTAGATTTAGACTTTTCTGCCTCTCATTCATCGTGATAATGTTGTAGCACATTCATCCTTGATTGTGCTTCTTCGGACGACATTCCCTAGATTTAGACTTTTCTGCCTCTCATTCATTGTGATAAT
>VXOP01000187.1:0-1520 GCA_009839975.1 Candidatus Poribacteria bacterium | reverse complement strand
TTCGGACGACATTCCCTAGATTTAGACTTTTCTGCCTCTCATTCATTGTGATAATGCTGTAGCACATTCATCCTTGATTGTGCTATATACCACGGTGAAGTATAGGTAGGTATCTACTACTTACCGTTCTTTGAAAAATCAATATCATCAAACGATTCTGCGGCGAGGATTTGGTCAAACAGTTCATCAAGATGGACAAGGTCATCAATCCCACTAATCTCATTGAGAACAACGTCTGAGAAATCAGCAAACTTATGACGCACTACTTTGAGAACGTCTGTCCGTTTCTCATCGATTCTACCTTGTTCAAGTCCTTCTGCTTTGCCTTGTTGAACTAAAGCTTCTGCACCAGTCATAATAATATTTTCAACCTCCGTATCTCTATTATGTATCAAAATATGTTCTATCAGATGTTCCCTCTCAGCCTGAGGCCTTTTAGATACCACGAGATGAGACAGATATATAAGTGCATGTGCGTGGAGTAGTGACTCTTCGGGTGATAAAGTGTCCAGTCTTGTGAGTGCTTCCATCAATGTGTCATCTATAGGTTTTTCATCCGTTGAAACTTGTTGTGTGACCGACATCAACCAACCGAAAGGATGATTCTGTTCTAAGAACTCGTCAGTGTCGGTGTCCTTAACTGCCAAGAATAGAGTCTCAAATGTCGGCACGAACCTTGTCATGAGTTCAGGCACATCCATCACCGCGTTGAGTGTCACCGGTATTTCCCATCGTCTGTCACCTGTATAAAAGACAATTGGAAGTATCGGAGATAAACGTTGCTGACTTACCGGTACTTTTGTCTTCCTTTGTTCCTCAAGTTGATCTTTCCATATCTGACACATATAGGAGTGCAACCTAAGTCCCATCATACGGTCCACCGTGGATTGATGTTCTATGAGAATGTAGATTGTCACCTCATCACCATTAGAAGCATTTCTAAACGGCACAGTGAAGACGATATCTGAGATACTATCTCGCAACGTTGTGTCAATATAACTCCGCATTCCTCGCTTTGCATGACTGAAGTCGAGATGTTCCGTTAGTTCACCCGATAAAAATTGTATTAAACCGCGTAAATGCTCAATATGTTTGAACAAGAATCTGATACTTTTGTCATCAATATGTCCAATATCTGTTCTGAATAGATTCTTGATGTCTTCTCTATTCAGGATTTCATGCTTTTCTGTCATGTGATCCTCTTTCCCGGTTATTGTAGTATAGAATAGCACAAATTGTTGGGAAATGTCAATTGTATGTTAGGGTTAGACCTTATTAATTAACTTGAGATATAAGTTAAGATTTGCTATAATGAAATCTATAGATTCAAAGATCTTTTTAGACGATGACTTGACTGGAAATAAATGCAAAACGACAAAAAAACTTCTGAAACATCCACCCGTGTCCAGTTCTATTTCCTTACTTTTATACATACCGTCCTTGACTCTTATGCAAACCTTTTCCCACACATGCAACCGAGAATGACAAAAACATTGGCATCAGCCGGGTCTCGCAATAGT
>VXOP01000313.1 GCA_009839975.1 Candidatus Poribacteria bacterium | reverse complement strand
GTTTCAGAAAACACTCACAGTTGATCCTGAAGATTTAGATGCACATTACAATATGATGCGGTGTTATCGCGCCCTGAGAAATCCATCTATGGCTGCAAAGTCACATAAACTATATCAGCGATTTAAGGCAGATGAATCTGTAGATGCGATTACAGGAATTGCTCGCCGCGCAGATCCAGATGCTAACCGAGAACGACAACCTATTCATGAACACACAAATAGTTACGTGGTAGATTAGTTTTATACTACCAATCTTCGACCAATTGCACTAACAGTCGCACACCATACCCGGTTGCTCCTTCAGGGATATAGGTAGACCCTTTCATACCCCATGCAGTGCCAGCGATGTCGAGATGAACCCACGGGTAACCCTCAGCGAACTTCTTCAGAAACGCTGCACCAGCAAGTGTTCCCGCAGTACCATCCCCGATATTCTGAACATCTGCAACTTTGCTTTTGACACCTTCATCATAATCATCCCACAGCGGTAATTCCCAGACGCGCTCGTGCGTTTTCTCGGCTGCTTTCTTTATTTTTTCCATGAGTGCATCATCAGTACCCATTGCCCCCGCTGCAATATGTCCAAGACAGGTAATCACCGCACCTGTCAATGTTGCTAAATCAACCACGCCATTCGGTTCATACTGTGCAGTCCATCCGAGCGCATCAGCCAAAATGAGTCTGCCTTCCGCATCGGTATTCATAATTTCAATCGTTTTTCCACCATAAGAGGTAACGACATCTCCCGGTTTGATAGCGGTTGACCCAGGCATATTCTCTGAGGCAGCGACAATACCAATAACCCGCACATCAGGCTTCAGGTTGCCGATGACTTGCATCGCACCTAATACAGCTGCAGCACCCGACATGTCGTGTTTCATCTCGTCCATGCCCTTTCCTGATTTGAGTGAAATCCCACCCGTATCAAAGGTAATCCCTTTTCCAACAAGTGCAACAGTATCCTGTGCGTCACCTTCAGGGGTGTATTCAAGGATGATAAACCGTGGCTCCTCAGCACTCCCTTGTGAAACTGCTAAGAGGGTGCGAAATCCTTTCTCCTCAAGTGTTGCCTTATCAAATATTGTGCAGCTCAGTCCCGTAGCTTCTGCCACCTGTTCCGCTTTCTCAGCAAGTAACGTCGGGGTAAGATGGTTGCTGGGTTGGTTGCTAAGATTCCGAGCAAGGATGGTGCCGTTCGCTATCGTTTCCCCACGAGTAACAAGTCGTTCAATGCTGTTTTTCTCTATATCACTCCCGACAAGAATCGTCAGAGAGTCAAGGGATTTACTTTCACCGTCATCGTCTTCCTTCTGGGTTTTGTGCTGTTTGAATTCGTAGAGAGAAAGTAGACTGGCTTCAACGGCGGCTTGTGTCCAATCATCTTGTGTTTCAGGGGGTAGCGGGACCGCGATAGATTTGAGTCCCATGTCGCGGGCCATCCGAGCGGTATGTCCCGAAACTTGACGCACCTTTTCAGCGTTGAGTTCCGCATACATCCCAAGTCCTACCAAGATAACACGAGAAGCCGTTATGCCACCATCTGTATAAAGGACACTTGTCGTTTTCGGTTTACCTTTGAAGTCTCCGAGATTCAGGAACGACTGAATTCGTCCCTCCAAAGCAGCATCAGCTACAAGTAGTAACTCGTTATGAAGGTCATCCTCAAGTATCGGGATAAGAATCGCATCCGTCTCAAATTGACGAAAATCTCCAGTTGTAACACTTATGTCCATTGAATATATTCCTTTCTATTTTATTTTGCCCCTGCTTATTCTGAACGGCGCATCCCTGTCAATACGACGAGGGGTTCTGTGCTTGTTACAGTTAGTGAGTGGTATGTGTTCGCTGGAACATCAACACGGTCACCACGTTTGAGGGTGTCAGTTTCATCTGCAACTTTTACATCTGCCGTACCTGACAATACACAAACAACTTCATCATCGCTGTGAATGTAATCAAGATAGGCACCACCGGGTCGACCTGACCACTGATATGGGTCATACCCCTCGGATTGCAGCTGCTTTTTCAACTCTTCAACGTCATCATTCTCTTCTAACCAACATGATTTCCATTCCATCAATATTCTCCTTATAAGGGTTCTAATTTTACCGGACACACTTTCAGCTCGGCAGTGTGGGTAACAGGGTCGTATCCTGAACCGGTTAAAAGGTTCACCGGCACATCCCCGAAACTGAAACTGGCAAACACCGTGCCCCTCGGTGATCGGTTTGTCGCCTTTACTTTTATATGGATACTGCCACGGGCACTATGCATTCTGCACCATTCGCCATCAGTCAGTTTCCATTTTTCAAGGTCTGCTGGGTTAACCTCCAACGATTCTTCTGGCAAGAAATAATCTATACCTTCTGCTCTCCCTGTTTGTGTGCGTGTATGATACGACTGTAGACGTCTCCCTGTCGTTAGCCAAACTGGAAAATCTTCACTTATCGTTTCAGCGGGGTCTCGGTAGTGAACATTAGAAAAGATACCTTTACCGTTGACAAATGTCCCCTCGTGTAAGCGAGGTGTACCGGGATGGTCTCTGTTCGGAACAGGCCACTGATTATTAAATTCATCTGTAACACCGATGTCAATCCGATCCCAATCTAATCCCGCGTAAATGGGGGATAGGCTACACAGTTCATTGAAAATCGGTTTCGGCGAGTCATAATCAAATCCGTTGAAATCAAGTCGTTTAGCAATTTCGCTGATAATCCACCAATCCGGTCTTGCTTGACCTATAGGTTGAACAGCAGCCCGCATCCGTTGTACCCGTCTTTCTGTATTTGTGCAGACACCATCGGTTTCTCCCCATGCTGCTGCTGGCAGGACAACATCCGCCAGTTCAGCAGTTTCAGTCAAAAAGATGTCAATCACAACGAGATGTTCTAAAGAACGTAGCGCATGTTCGCAATGTTCACGATCCGGATCGGATATCAATGTGTTTTCACCATCAATAAGCATTGCATGAATGCTGTCCCCACAAAGTTCCAGCGCAGTAACTTTTGTTATACCTTTTTCAAGGTCAATTTCCTTTCCATAAGCAACCTTGAACTTTTGCTGGTTTTCTGGATCGGTAACGGATTGAAAACCGGGATAATTATTCGGCAAAGCACCGCTATCACCTGCCCCCTGAATGTTGTTCTGTCCACGCATAGGGTTAATCCCTGTTCCCTCGCGTCCCACATGTCCTGTCATCAGAGCAAGGTTGCACAGACTCTGAACATTTTCCACCCCGCAGATGTGTTCTGTGATACCGAGTGTATAGTAGATCGCTCCCTTGTCCGCAATACCATACCAGATGGCAGCAGTTTCAATATCTTTTGCAGGAACACCCGTAATTGTTTCTGCCCATTCAGGTGTCCATCTGCCGATATGTTCAAAGAAATCATCATATCCTGTTGTTCTATGCTTGATGAATTCTTCATCAACCAGACCTTCACGAGCAATCACATGTGCCATGCCGAGAAGTAAGGCAGTATCTGAACCGACACGAAGCGGGAGGTAGAGATGAGACAGATCTGCTAATCCGATCCGTCTTGGATCAGCAACGATCAGTTTTGCACCGCGCGCAATTGCTTTCTTCAAACCTGTCGCTGCGACAGGGTGGCATTCAGTCATGTTTGTACCGATGCAGAAGATGACATCCGGTTTCTGCATGTCAACAAGTGGATTAGACATTGCCCCGCGTCCGATTGTCGCTGCCAGACCGGCAACGGTGGGGGCATGTCAGGCACGGCTGCAATTGTCAATGTAGTTTGTACCAAAACCTGCGCGGATAAACTTTTGCATCAGATATGCCGCTTCACTCGGTGCACGTCCAGAGGCAATACCATAAACACTATATTTGCCATGCTTTGCGTGAACGTTTTGAAAACCCGCTGCAGCTGTATCAAGGGCATCGTCCCATGACGTTTCGTGAAGCTTACCATCATCACCACGGACAAGGGGTACCTTTAAACGATCAGGATGTTGAACAAAATCATACGCAAACTGTCCTTTCACACAGAGTGCACCTTGGTTAGCAGGACCATCCATTGCAGGGTGAATACCGATAATCTTTTCGTCATGTGTAAGGATGTCTACGGAGCAACCAACACCACAATAGGGACAGACAGTACGTGTCTTATCAATCTGCGTTTCAGGTACCGTATCGGCTGCGCGAAGTGCCTTCTTGTCTGCCAATGCACCTGTCGGACACGTCTGGATACACTGTCCACAGAATGTACAGGCAGAGTCCTTGAGAAGTCCATCGAATTCAGTCGTTATCTGTGTATGAAACCCGCGGTTCATCACGTTAATCGCATGATCGCCTTCCTGTTCAGCACAGACTCGCACACATCGATAGCAAGAGATACAAAGATCGTAATCTCTAAGGATAAATGGATTGTCATCCGCTTTACTTCTACCCGATGTTGTCCCGTTAATGTTTGATGAATATATTTCGTACTTGTCTCGGAGGGATGCAAGTTCGTTTGAGACATATCCTCTTAACGGATGAACATCTACTTCACGATTCTCACTGATTACCATATCAAGTAAAGTTCTACGGTACGCTTCTATTGAGTCTGTAGACGTGCGGATTACCATGTCTGATGTGGCTTGTGTTGTGCATGATGCTACGGGATTACGCGCCCCCTCTAATTCAACAATGCACAGACGGCATCCACCGAAGGGTTCCAGTCGTGGATCATAACAGAGTGTAGGTATGTCTTTCTGATGCCGCTGTGCCACTTCAAGGATAGTTTCACCATCGGAAAAAGTGACTTCAGTGCCATCAATCTGCATTTTATGAACACCCTGTATTTTATCAACGTTTCTCACTTATATCCGCCTATTCATTTGCGAAATCTATCTGTGGCACCTCAAACTCCGCTGCTAGGATTTTTGCTTTTACCTCTTCGACTTTCTTGAGTACCTCATCCGTTATCTTATCTTTCATCTTCGGATTGTAGTTAAAAGTTATTGCCTCATCTTTCAGCATATTGTAGGTATATATCTGTTTTTCAAACTTTCCATCTTTGACTATCCTTGCTATCTGAACAAAAGCATCAGGTGTGATGACACCATTTGCTAAGACTGTGTCTGGTGAAATATAACTCTTATCCTTATTGACACCAAACGTGTAAACAGTTTTTCCATCTTTTTTGGCTTCTTCTGCAGCTTCATAAGCACCGCGGCCGGCTGCATCAGCATTCGGAAATAGAAAGTCAACACCTTGATCGATAAGTGCTTTTGAGTTTCTTTTTCCCGCCCCGACATCATCCCAATTTCCAGTGTAGGAATCTAACACAACTACATCCGGATTGATACTCTTTGCCCCTTCTTCAAATGCCAAAAAAGTGCTTTGAATAGATGGTATCCTATCTCCACCGAGTACACCAAGTTTATTGCTCTTAGTCATCATACCTGCGATTATACCCATCAGATAAGCGGGTTGTTCAACTCGAAAATTTATCGGGGCTATATTCTCTCCCGTGAATCCACCTGAAGAGTTTATGAATATAGTTTCAAGAAAATCGGGTGCAACCTCTTTAGCAGGTTCTTGAAATTCAAAACCGTGTCCAAAGATTAAATCATATCCCTTACTCGCATAAAAACGGAAGTGCTCCGCTTGATCTGTCGGCGTGCGACTAACGACATGATTTACCTTTGCGCCGAGTTCCTTCTCAATCGCTAATAGACCTTCATACGCTAACTGATTCCAACCTGCATCAGTAACCTCACCTGGTAGAAGCATAGCGACCTTAAATTCATTTTCAGTGCTTTTATCTGTGCATCCTGCAAGTATGATTCCCATAAGAAATACCGTACACACTGCAGTTATCATAATATAACGATTTAACCAAAAATTCTGAGTAATCATAATGTTCTCCTCTCAATGATTGACGATGAGTATATTATAGCATGGAAAATAGATTATGTAAATTGTAAAATGGTTTGGGGTGTGTAAATATTCTGTCACTCTATTTGTCTGAATCGCGCCAGTGCCCCATGTTGTTGAAAGTGAATGTTACTTCAACGTTTTTATAATCAGATGAGACGGCACTCGGAGAGTGCCTACTACTATTAAAAGCATAGGAAATCCCAAAATTGACACCTAATAGTAACAAAAACTTTACGCATCCCCAGGATGTAATCTACTTGTGATTTATCTTTGTCTGTGGTAGATTATAATATAAACGATTAAAGTTGAACTTTACCAAAAAATAAACATTACCATTAATTGAAATTTGAGGTTACACAGTGCGAGGTTTTATTATATGTATTAATGTTTTCATGCTGATGCTAAACGGATTTGCAGCAGATACACCAACTGTGCCCGCATTTCCAGGGGCAGAAGGTTACGGGGCTGTAACACGCGGTGGTAGAGGTGGAAAAGTTATCTTGGTGACAAATCTGAACGACTCCGGTCCAGGCAGCTTGCGAGCAGCAGTCAGAACTGAGGGGCCACGTATAGTCATCTTCACAGTTTCGGGGACGATCACACTTGAAAGTAAATTGAGAATCGCCGATCCCTATATCACCATTGCAGGACAAACGGCTCCAGGGGATGGTATTTGCATTAGGAGATATCCGCTTTTAATTAATACCAACGAAGTTATTATCAGGTATATAAGGGTCAGATTGGGAGATGAAACGGATGATGATTCAGATGCTATATCAAGTGATCGGCGCAAGAACATTATCCTTGACCATGTCTCGGCAAGCTGGAGTATAGATGAAACAGTGTCTATCTACTATTGCGAAAATGTAACAATTCAATGGTGTCTGATATCAGAAAGTTTACGCTTTGCTGGACACGCCAAAGGTGCACATGGATTTGGTGGTATATGGGGGTCAAACCGTAGTACATATCATCATAATTTATTTGCACACCACAGCAGTCGAAATCCTGCCTTTGCTCGAGGTTGCGGATATAACGATTTCAGAAATAATGTGATATACAATTGGGGTTACAACAGTGCCTACGGTGGCGGGAAGCAACACGCAGACGATGAGAGGTTTAACTTTACCGTTATCAACATGGTGGCAAATTACTACAAGCCAGGTCCAGCGACGCGCCCTGGCAAGTGGTCCTACCGAATTATTAATCCATTCTCAGAAGATTCAGACGACAATTTTGGCAAATGGTTCGTTGCTGATAATGTTGTCCATGGCAATCCTGCAGTTACTGCTAACAACTGGGATGGTGGTGTGCAGCCTGCTGGTGGCAATTTACATATTCCAAAATTAAAACTCGATCAACCTTTTGACGCTGTCCCTATCAATCAGCAAACCGCTGAAGAGGCATATCGTGCTGTTCTTGAGAGGGTAGGTGCCTCATTACCCAAACGTGATTCAATAGATACCCGTATCGTGGATGAAACCCGTAATGGCTATGCAACTTATGAAGGGACAACATACAAAAATAGGTGGCCCGTGCCTGATAAATCAAAAAAATGCGGTATTATTGACTCACAGAAAGATGTTGGCGGATGGCCCGAACTCAAGAGTCTACCTGCACCTACCGACAGTGATAGCGATGGTATGCCTGACGAATGGGAGAAGCAATTCGGGTTAAACCCACATGACCCTTCTGATACCGCAAAAGACAACGATAAAGACGGATACACCAACATTGAGGAATATCTTAACGGTACTGATCCGACTGAGTTTGTGGACTATACCAAACCTGAGAATAATGTAAATACATTGAAGCAACGCTTCTAAAACTCCCACTTCAACAAGGTCACACGGTTGTGCCAAACCAATACTCCCATTGTTGTTCCAATTGCTGCACCCGCTAATACGTCTGACGTATAATGCCGTCCAAGATAGATACGTGAAAAACCGACTAATCCTGCGCCAATATACAACGGAATTCGCCACTTCGGGTAACGATACCCTAAAATTGTAGCAGCACTAAAGGCAATAGTCGCGTGTCCGGATGGGAGTGATGGGTTTCCAAGCGTATCATCAAGTGGACGTTTCCTGCGAATTATACGTTTCAACCCGTAAGTCATAACGCCCGCGCTGATGTATGCTGAGGATAACAGTTTTCCCGTGTTCTGATGATCCTCATCTCCATACGCCATCAGCAAGATAGATAATCCCATTACTGAGCGATAATGTCCCGCTTCCGAGATACTATCCATGATCGTCCACATCGGTTCGTTAGACGGTGGTGTATCGTAGAAACGGTCAAAGAGTTGCTGATCCCATTGTGCTATGATATTGTCTGCGTTCACCTCTAAATCTCCCGCAAACCAACAGAATAATAGCACATAGATGAGTAATGCTCGTCTGAACCTTAGGATCATTAATTGAAATGGTGTAAGTTTTGGTATTACTATATCAGGTCTCATTTTGGATCTTAGATACAATTTTTTGGCACTTATTGTATTCGGTGACATCTCACTCCATTGAAGATTTGTTATGAACTTTTAAATTTGCCCACCTGGTGGTAAGTTTACCACGTGCAGAAATAAATCCACTCAGACGAATCGTGGCTAACTGCTGACGCGCACCTGCATGGGAGACATCTTCAATCCGATAATAGTAGACTGTATTAGGTTTTGCGGTGGTATCTGTCCAAGTGTAGTTGGTCCGTTCCCCTGTTGTACCAGCACCTTTAATCATCTTAGGATTGACGACTTGGAATTCACCATCCTTCGTTTGACTGCGGTAGATGTAGAAGCCTGCGTTATCCACTTCAGACTCGGTCGTCCATCTTAGAACAACACCCAAAGCAATTTTTTCAGCACGGAAATGGGATAATGTAACAGGTAATGGCTCCCTATAGCTTTTGAGGTATATTTTGGCATTAGGATTTTTTCGCAATAGCGTGAGTAGCGGTTCTCGATTCTTAATTGGGTTTTCTATTAAATCTAAGTGCTCAAGTTTAATCAGTTCTGTGAGTGGACTGACATCACTGATGTTGTTGTTCCGAAGATCTAAAAATATTAATTGCGTTAATCCTGCAAGGGGTGTGATATTGCTGATGTTGTTGTTCCGTAAAGGCAATCTGATTAATTGTGTGAGTCCGCTGATTGGACTAATATCATTAATTTGATTAGTCTCAAGTGATATGTACTTTAACTTCTCCAATCCTGTGAGTGGCATAATATCGCTGATTTGATTGTTTTGGAGAAACAAACCCTCTAAAGTTGTCAATTTTGCAATTGGGTGGATATCCTTTATACTATTACCTGCAAGATGTAAGTTGTTTAAACCTGTCAATTCAACAAGTGGGTTGACATCACTAATTCGATTGTTGAAAAGGGTTAAATCTGTTAATTCTG
>VXOP01000269.1 GCA_009839975.1 Candidatus Poribacteria bacterium | reverse complement strand
TCTGTATATTTGTTTATATTAGTTCGAATTCCAACTCCTAAATCAGCGACGGTAAAGATAAGTCTTTCCTGATTTGGGAAAAATTGACCACAACTAAAAACACCCATGTCTGTTTGAGAATGTAATACTGCATTACTATATATTTCAAAAATACTCTCTCTAAATTTTTTTAGCAGTATGTCTGACATTCCAGGTATCTCAGAACGATTGATAAACTCACTATCAATATAATTTGCAAAATGTCGTTCGTCTGTTATATCAAACCTTTGGTAAGAAATCGTCGTCTGCCATTCATCTGGAATTTGTGCAACTCCATAGTGACTAAGAAAACCGTTCTTTGATAGAATCTCTTCAATTGCGGGGTTTATATTAATTAATCTTGCCTCATTCAGTCTATTTCCCAGGCTATGAAGAATCGCACCAAAGACCGCGCACATGTCGGCAGCAAACCACTCTGTTTCTCTCATATCAATTATTATTTCATCAAAAACTATCTCTTTAGTATGGTTATATAGAGCAGCTAAACTTTCAAAACTCTCCGCATCATGGTCAATATTGGGCTTAAGAAGAATATTCACATTAATACCTGTTTGCCTAATCCGTCTTTTGATTTATACAGTCACATGCAGACTATAACAGATCGACTATATTAACCTAAGTTGCAACCTATGTCGCATAATCTGTTAGATTGTGCTGTAAATGTACAAACTGACAGATTACGCTACTAAATATTGGGAATACACTATCGTTTCAACTATAACACTAATGAGATTTAAATCACATCATATATTACACCAAACTCAAACCTATGTGCAACCGAAATATACTATTTATCTGTCGTAGTATTGGCACAACCTAAATCACATGTACCGCACGATCAAAAGCAGCTTCAGCAGACTCCATTACCATCTCTGATAACGTCGGATGTGCATGTACAGTATGTGCTATATCCATCGCTGATGCCCCCAAACGAATTGCAACAGCAGCTTCATGAATTAACGTTGATGCCTGAACACCCACGATATGAACACCGAGGATATCTTTACTTTCTGCATCAGTGACAGTCTTGACAAATCCATCGGCTTCACCCATCCCTAATGCCATGCCACTTGCACCATAAGGAAACCTACCTACCTTCACCTCGTATCCCTCATCAGTAGCCTCTTTTTCTGTCATACCCGCATGACCAATCTCAGGTAAAGTGAAAACACACCACGGAATAACTTGGTAATCCATCTCAACTGTTTCACCGAGACAGTTTTGTGATGCGACCTTCCCCTCAGCAGATGCAACATGTGCTAAAAGATAACGGCTCGCAACATCACCAACAGCATAGATATTCGGTACATTCGTCTGCATCTGTTCATTTACAAGGATCTTTCCATTTTCTGTACGGACACCAACACTTTCCAACCCTAAATCTACACTGTTATACCGTCTGCCAATTGAAACAAGCATCTTTTCTGCTGTCAGACTTTCACCAGATTCAAGATTTGCAGTTACACCTTCATCCGATTTTACCACGCCAGTTATATTTGCATCCGTGTGAATAGTGATGCCTTTCCGTTTCATGAACAGTTGGATATGTCGTATGACCTGAACATCTTCAGTCGCCAGAATGGTAGGAAGCAGTTCTATGACCGTCACCTTACAACCCAACGCGTTGAAAATAGAAGCAAATTCACATCCTGAAACCCCGCCACCAACAATGATAAGACTTTCCGGTAGGTCCGTGAGATTGAGAATCCCCGTTGTTGTCAACACATCCGTTTCATCAATGTCAAAAACGGGTGGTTCGGCAGGTTCAGACCCAGTAGCAATGATGATGTTATTTACATTTATCTGTTCTGTCGTACCATCTAATTTATGCACGACGATTGTGTTTCTGTCCTCAAGTGATGCAGAACCATTGATGGTATGTATTTTATTCGCTTTAAGGAGTTTGCCAATACCACCTACCAACTTCTGGATAACCTCTGTCTTGTGTGTCAACACTTTGGAATAATCAACGGTTGAATCTGGAATGCTAAAAGCAGGATTATTTTGAACCTGTTCAGTAAGATGAGCAATAGAAAAAAGCGTTTTTGTTGGAATACAACCTCTATTGAGGCATGTTCCACCCCATTCTCCCTTCTCTATCAAACACACAGTACCACCGAGTTGTACTGCTCTGATAGCAGCTACATATCCCCCAGGTCCACCCCCAATAATTCCAACATTATAAGTAGCCATATTTACTCCAAATCTTAGTGATGTATTCAATTTTAACACAGCAGGTTAGGGTTGTCAAGTTATGTCAATCTTTTTTATAGTATTTACTATAAAAAACACTTGCAAATCAGGTCGATAATATGCTATACTATTAAATAAATTCACGTGGTAATTTAGGCAATGAAAAAGACACTATTGGACAGTTATGGACGTATCCATACGAACCTAAGAATCTCCGTCACAGATGTCTGTAATTTTCGGTGTATCTACTGCATGCCCGAAGATATGGTTTTTATGCCAGATTCCGCACTGATGACTTACGACGAGATTCTGCATTTCACACACATATTTGTCGGGTTAGGTGTTAATAAGATTCGGATTACAGGAGGAGAACCACTTGTACGTCCCGGTGTTCCGCAACTAATTAAACAACTAACACAGATAGATGCATTGAAAGACATCAGTTTAACAACGAATGGCATCGGACTAATTACCCAAGCACAGAAACTTTACGATGCTGGACTGAGACGAATCAATGTCAGTTTAGACACCCTCAACGAAGAGAAGTTTGAGCAGATGACAAGACGCAAAGTGCTCTCACGGGTCATTGCAGGTCTCAAAGCAGCACACGACTGCGGGTTCAATCCGATAAAAGTTAACGCTGTTGCAATGCGTGGGTTTACAGACGATGAAATCGTGGATTTAGCAACCTTTGCACGCGATAATAGTTATCACTTGCGTTTCATTGAGTTCATGCCACTTGATGCAGATGATATTTGGGGACGCAATATGTTCATCCCCGGCAAAGAGATTATAGATAAAATCAGCAGTGTCTATCCGCTGGAGCGAATGACACTAAACGGTGATTCAAAGAGCGACACTGCACAACGTTTCCGCTTTGCTGATAACGGGACTGAGCTAGGTGTCATACCCTCAGTCAGTGAACCGTTCTGTGAAAGCTGTAACCGGATACGTCTTACTGCGGATGGCAAGTTCAGGACGTGTCTGTTCTCGTTAACAGAGGTGGATTTACTCACTCCACTACGCGAAGGCGCGGATGATGAAGTGATTGAAAACTTAATAATTGATGCAGTTGCGAAGAAAGAAGCGGGGCATAAGATCAACGCTGCAGACTTTATCAAACCTGAACGGAATATGTCAAGAATTGGTGGATAAATCAAAAAAAATGAGAACATGGCGTGAATGCCTTATTGAACAGATTGCTGAATTGAATCGATTAACGACAATAACTAAATACTACAATTTCAAATTTTACGATAATAAGGAGTCCGAGTTAAGAGATGAGCAATGAATTGATAATTAAAAACCTACACATCAGTGTGCAAGGCAATGAGATCATTAAGGGGTTAGATATAACCGTCAAACCGGGCGAGGTGCATGCACTCATGGGACCAAATGGATGTGGCAAAAGCACACTCGCAAACGGATTGATGGGACACCCCTCCTACGAAATTGATTCTGGCGAGGTAATATTCAACGACGTTGATGTGCTGGAATTAGAACCGAATGAACGTGCAAAATTGGGTCTGTTCCTCGCTTTTCAATACCCCACAGCTATACCCGGTGTCAGTATGGCGAATTTCCTACGAAGTGCCGTGAGTGCAGTGCGTGCTAAAGAAACAAACGGGTCCGAGAATATCGAACTCATACCGATGCGCGAATTCCGCGTAGAACTACGCGAAAAAATGGCACAACTCGGCATGGACGATTCATTCGCCAGACGTTACCTTAATGATGGATTCTCCGGTGGTGAGAAAAAACGTGCTGAAATCCTACAAATGGCGATGCTTGAACCGAAAATCGCTATCCTTGACGAAACAGACTCCGGACTTGATATTGATGCTGTACGTATTGTCGGTGAAAGTGTCAGCAGCTTGGTAGGACCTGAACTCGGTGTCTTGATTATCACACACTATCCACGGTTGTTAGACTATATTCGTCCGCAGTATGTACATATTCTAATGGATGGTAAAATTGTAGAGTCTGGTGGCTGGGAACTTGCACAATTGTTAGAAGCAGAAGGTTATGATCCTATTCGAGAAAAACACGGTATTGCAGAAACCACTGAGTAAATCTACCACAACATAGATGAGGAAGTCGAAAAGTTAAAGCAACAACGAATTGTTAACCCTTGAAAATCACAACTATAATTATTCTGAAGGAGGAATACAAATGGCAACCCCTGAAACGCAACAATTGGAAGATATGGGAATCAGTAAAGACTATAAATACGGATTCCACGACGATATCAAACCTACGTTCAAGTCCAGAAAAGGATTGGACGAAGAAGTCATCAATCAGATGTGCGACATCAAAGAAGAACCCGATTGGATGCGCGAATATAGGCTTAAAGCCTACGAAATCTTTAAACAGAAACCCATGACAAAATGGGGTGGCGATCTTTCCCAACTCAATTTTGACGACATCTATTATTACGTCAAAGCCTCTGACCGCAGCGAACGCAGCTGGGACGATGTACCGGATGACATCAAGAAAACCTTTGACCGACTCGGTATACCTGAAGCAGAACGGAAGTTCCTTGCGGGTGTCGGCGCACAATACGATTCTGAGGTAGTGTATCACAACCTCGTTGAAGAATTGGATAAAATTGGCGTCGTTTTCGTTGATACCGATACGGCTGTCAAAGAATATCCTGACCTCATGAAGAAATACTTCGGCACAATTATTCCATCTGCCGATAACCAATTCGCTGCACTGAATAGTGCTGTCTGGAGTGGTGGCAGTTTCATTTATGTGCCTCCTGGTGTAAAGGTTGAATATCCATTGCAGGCATATTTCCGAATCAACAGTGAGAATATGGGACAGTTTGAACGCACACTCATCATCGCTGACGAAGGTTCACAGGTCCATTATGTTGAAGGCTGCACAGCACCCACATTCAGCAGCGAATCTTTACATAGCGCAGTCGTTGAAATCGTCTGTATGAAAGGTTCACGTGTACGCTACACGACGATACAAAACTGGGCTGGAAATGTATATAACCTCGTCACCAAACGTGCAGTCGCTTACCAAGATGCACAGATGGAATGGGTTGATGGAAATCTCGGCAGTAAGTTAACGATGAAGTATCCGAGTGTCTATATGATGGAACCCGGTGCACGGGGAGAAATCCTCTCCATTGCGTTCGCAAGCAAGGGACAACATCAGGATGCAGGTGCCAAAGTCTACCATTGCGCACCACACACCACCTCTCAGATTACATCAAAGTCTATCAGTAAAGATGGCGGACGTTCCAGTTATCGCGGGTGGGTTGATGTCGCAAAAGGTGCCAAGGGATGCAAGTCTCACGTCGTCTGTGATGCACTTCTACTTGACAAGGAATCGCGTTCAGATACCTATCCAGTCATTGAAATTAATGAGAACGATACCAACATTGAACACGAAGCACGCGTCAGCAAAATTGGTGAAGAACAGCTCTTCTACCTGATGAGCCGTGGACTATCCGAAGAAGAAGCATCCACTATGATTGTCAACGGGTTTATTGAGCCACTCGTCAAGGAACTGCCGATGGAATATGCTGTTGAGATGAACAGACTCATCCAACTTCAGATGGAAGGATCAATTGGATAGGAAAGGTGGCGAATTGCAAAAAGGTGATTTTTCAAAAGACTATCTTGAACATATAACGCGCGATGAACCCCAGTGGATGCGGGACAAACGGTTAGAAGCATACTCGCTCTACGAATCGCTACCCATGCCACATACCACTGATGATGATCAATGGCGGCGCACCGTTGATATGCGGACACAGGATTATTGGCGGCGCACTCGACGGCATCTCCGCGGTTTCGCAGTGGAAAACTATCATCCTGCTGTCGCGACAAATGGCAGTACATCGCTTGAAGTAGATGATGGGGACGGTGTTATAATCCAGATTGATGGAAAAACGCAACACACGTACTTGTCCCCTGAATTAGAACAAAAGGACATCTACTTCGCTGATATGCACACGGCTATAAAGGAACGCGGTGATCTCATCCGTGACTACTTTATGACAAAGGCAGTTACTTTAGAGACAACACTAAAAAGCGGGAATATCGCAACTCGTAACACGTTTGATGCACTCCACGGTGCATTTTGGCAAGGTGGATATGTGCTACATGTTCCGAAGGGTGTCAGAATAGAGGACCCACTCCGAGTCTATATCCAACTCTCGGAAGACCAACACGCAGATTTGTCCCACGTTCTACTCATTGCAGAAGAGGACAGTCAAGTGGTTATCTTGGAAGATAACGCATCCGCAAATCCTGATGCGGGTGGTTTACACTGTGGCGCGGTTGAAATCTTTGCAGGACAGAATGCCAATGTCACTTACGGACAGGTGCAACACTGGAATCGTCAAGTATGGAATTTCGCATCGCAACAATCCGTTATAGCCAAAGATGCGCAGCTCTGTTGGGTCACCGCTACGTTCGGTGCTCGTTTGAGTAAACTTAACCAATCGATAGTGTTAGAAGGAACAGGTAGTAACGCGCAACTCTTAGGATTAGCATTTACCGATGCACGACAGCATTTAGATGTCAGCACAGCACAGGAACACCTTTCACCGCACACCTCAAGCGATCTGCTCTATAGAAACGTCCTGAAAGACAGATCACAGACTGCTTGGGGAGGCAATATCTATGTGTATCCTGATGCAAACTACACCGATGCGTATCAGAAAAATGACAATCTGTTGCTCAGTGAACGCGCACATGCGGATACATTGCCCGGATTAGAAATTGAAGCACATGAAGTCCGATGCACACACGGTGCAACAGCAGGACAGATTGATGCCGAACAAGTCTTCTACCTGATGAGTCGTGGATTACCTTACGACTTAGCAGAAAGATTAATTGTCGACGGGTTCTTTGAACCTGTTATTGAACGTATACCTATGGAAACAGTCCGAAAAGAAATGGATGAGTTTATCTCACTGAAACTTGCATAGTAGTAGGCACACGCCGTGTGCTGTCAACACAAAAGAAGGGAGTTATAACAATGGATCAACCCAAAATTATCGCATACATGAAACCAGTCTGTGGCTGGAGCAACGGTGTCCGAGCCATCTTCGCCAAATACAATTTGGAATATGAAGACAGGGACATCATCAACGACGAAAACAACTACCGTGAAATGGTACAGAAGACACGTCAACCTTATCAACCGTGTGTCCAAATAGACGACATCATGCTTGCCGATGTCAGCGGTGATGAAGTGGAAGCATATCTGCTTGAGGAAGGCATTGTAGCACCCAACGAAGCCGAAACCGATGTCCCAACTGATCAGGCATGCGAAGACCACGGACCGTCTCCAGTGAGTATTGGTTTTCCGAGTAGGTAATAGTCTTTTTATAAATTGGCGAGGCGTTTATGTCTCGCCACTACAAACGTGAAAAACCTTGAAGATTGCTAAAGTCGATTTATTATAGAGGAGCAGGTATTGATACTTAATGGCACCTACACAATCCGACAGATATTGGTTTTACAGCAAGAGCACCGGAGGTGCCCAACACAACTGATCGTCTAATGCAGCATATTTCAAGAGGAACTAAGAATAGTCCTTTTATTTCCCTAACACTCTCATACGCGGTGGCTCGAGACTATGCATTATTAAGTAGTCTGGAGATTCCTACACCAAGTAAACCTGCTTATGTGTATGAAGTAGAGTTTCAGGATCCGTTACCATGTGGGCTTGAGGTATTAGATCCAGTTAAGGAAGTTGCTCAGACATTACCTTCTCCACCTAATATTGGACCCGCTTACCAGCATGACGGATCCCAAGAATTTCTGTTAGGTATAGTAAATCCAAGGAATATGGGACATTTCCTAGAACGACATTCACAGCAGCCTCCATCAAGTGAAGGAACACCTCGTCCACCTAATTTGACACTTGATTGGAAACATTGGTTAGAGCCTTACGGGATGCCGAAATTCTTGCCTACGGTACTATTCCAGCAAACTGTGTCGTAAACTGTTTTGATGTCTATGTTGATATGCATCCCTCACAATAAATAAGGGGCACATTCATGAAACATATAGTTGATAATGTCAATAAACTTGAACTCACATTCAAGACTATAGACTTGGAAGGGAGAATTCCTTGCTTGGAAGGAAGAATTCCTTACACTGACTCAATTGAGTTTTTGAGTGTGGAAGAACCTTATCGGGAAGGTCGTAGATATAGTCCTTTTGTGCGGGTCCGTTATGCATTAGACGGTGTAAAACAGGATAAGGCTTTCCCGTTGGATGTAGACAAAGGTATATTTCTTTCTATAGATGATGAGGTATTAGAAGAAAGACTACGACCAATTGCCCCCAAGATTGTTGCAATTCTTCAGGAACATGTTGTACAACAAAATGATGAAAGGAGAGATACTATTAGAATGACACTTAAGGAGCATATTGATGATGTACAAAAACGTTTAGAAGAAAATGAATTTACAAGTGAAGCTGCTGTACGGCAGGGTATCATAGATAGATTACTCAGTGTTTTGGAGTGGCCAACGTATGATATTAAGGTTGTTTTTCCAGAATTTCCAATTGATAGAAAAAACGTGGACTATGCATTGTGTCATCCACCCGAAAAACCGCGTGTTTTCATTGAAGTAAAGCGGGTCGGAAATATTGATAAAGGGACTGAACAACTATTTGAATATGCTTATCGTATAGGGGTAACCATCCTTATTCTTACTGATGGACGGAAATGGCGATTTTATCATCCCGCAGGAGAAGGGTCTTTTGAAGATCGTATAGTGATGGAGTTGGATTTTATTTCAGCAGATAGTGGAGAATGTAGCAATTACCTTGACAGATACCTGAACTACGAATCTGTAAAAACAGGAAAAGCTGCTAAAGTAATAGCCGCAGATTATCAAAGGATCGTTAGCCAGAGAAAAATTGAAGAAAGGTTACCTGAGGTATGGAACGAATTGGTGCAGGAGAATCATGAATATTTGCTACTTGCAGTGATGGAAAAAGCAAAAGAAAAGGTTGGACACGAACCTACAGAAGAACAGGTGGCAACCTTTTTAAAAAACTTATCTGTTCCATCTGTAAAACCAACATCTGTCACCAAAATCGTTCATGAAAAACCTAAACAAAATAAAAAGAAACTAACGTTTACACGTCTACGAGTTACGATGAATGATGGAGAAGTAATTGAGCATGGGCAGGGGATAGATAC
>VXOP01000271.1 GCA_009839975.1 Candidatus Poribacteria bacterium | reverse complement strand
TGCATGTTTAGTATATCATATATCAGAATTGATAAGCATGATATTTTGAACATCATCATAATATACAAGGTTTCTTTCGGGAAACCTTGTACAATTACGAATGGACGTTGGAGATGGAAAGCCAGGGTAGATCCCTCTACCCCCGTCTCCGCCCATCTGGCAATGGGTATGCATAAGGAAATATAACGTCCAAATACCCTAATTAATTGAATCAATGTTGGTTGTGTATTTTCACTGCACAGTAGTGTACTGGTCTGTTAGTGACACACTACGATATGTTTATAGAAGAACGTTATATACACTCTTTAGTCTCGTATGAAGATTCAGTGATCCATTAGGTAATTCTCGGGCGGGAAACCCCGCCCCTACGAAACCTTTTTCCGACGCCGAGTCTTATCAAAAAATATAGGAGCATTTATCATGAAAACGACTATGCTGTCCACGATTATACTATTGACATTTTCACTCTTTATATTAATACCACAGACTGTTGCTGAAAACTTTTTAACATTTCTGTACCCTCAGTCTACTGCTGAAGACTTAGCAACATTCTCTTTACCAGAAGGTGCTGTTGCCCGTTTGGGTAAAGGTTGGATAAACGAAATTGAGTATTCGCCTGATGGTAGCTTACTTGCTGTGGCAAGCACTGTTGGTATTTGGTTGTATGATGCCGAAACAGGTGCTGAGAAGGCACTCCTCACAGGACATACAGAAAGCGTTACGAGTGTGAGTTTCAATTCGGATGGTACCATGTTGGTAAGTGGCAGTTGGGATCATACAGTACGATTATGGGATGTTACCACGGGAATGCTAAAGGCGACATTGACAGGACATGAAGGTACTGTCAATAGTGTGGACTTTAGTCCGGATGATACGATGGTAGCGAGTGGTAGTAATGATAACGCTGTACGTTTGTGGGATGTTGCTTCGGAAACACGAAAAGCAACTTTGTGGCATACTGAAAATGTTAATAGTGTAAAGTTTAGACCACCGGATGGTGCTACATTGGCAAGTGTTGGGGATGATAATCGGGTGCGTTTATGGGATATTGAGACATTAACACAGAAAGCAACGTTAAACCTTAGATATGATGGGTATAGCATTAGTTTCAGCCCGGATGGTAATACCCTTGCATCAGGTGCTAATGGAGGGTATGCCGGTTTGTGGGATGTTGGTACAGGGACATTGATAACTTGGCTGGATCCTGAACGAGGACAGAATAAAGTTTCTCGTGTAGGTTTCAGTCGAGACGGAAAAACGCTTGCATGTAGCAGCCCTGACGGCACGTTACGCTTGTGGGATGTTGCTACGCGTACAGAAAAGGCAACACTCATGGGAGGAAGCTCAAATGCAAATTATATCATAAATGTCAGTTTCAACCAGGACAGTACTACGCTTGCAAGTGCAAATTGGAGTGCGGTGGCTCTGTGGGATGTTCTTGCAAGAGACGTAAAAAAGACACTCCCAAGACACAATGCTGAATCCCAAAGTGTCAGGTTCAGTCCGGATGGGTCGTTGCTTGTAAATAGCGATCCGGGGATGGGTGCAGTCCATTTATGGGATGTTGCCACAAGAACACGAAAAGCAGTGTTTCCGCATGGTGAGGAGTTATGGCGTACGTTTTTCAATTCAGATAGTACTACAATAGCAAGTCAGACTTGGGGTGGTTTGTTGGTTTTATATGATGTTGACACGGAATCGTTTATCGGTGTTTTTAGCGATGTCTACGGTGCAAGTTTCAGTCCGGATGGTACCAAACTCGCGACTGGACATAATGGTAATGTGCAACTATGGGATCTTACAACGATGTCAGAAATAATAACGTTTGCGTCTCCAAGCTATAATCTAACTTTGCGTTTCAGCTCAGATGGCACCATGATGGCGAGTGGCAGTACTGATGGTTCAGTGCGCTTATGGGATCTCACTACACTGGAGAGAAAAGCAGAATTCTGGCATTATTCTAACTATGATGTTTATGGTATAAGTTTCAATTCAGATGACACCATTCTGGCGAGCGCGAGTGAGGACGACACGGTGCAGCTGTGGGATCTCACCACACTGAAAGGGAAAGCAACACTTGAACATTCCTATAATGTCGGTAGTGTGGACTTTAGTCCGGACGGTAAAACGTTGGTAAGTGTAAGAAGAGATTCTAAGGGTTTTGACAATTGGCTGCATTTATGGGATGCCACAACAGGGACCTATAAAACATCACTGGAACATAGCAGTGATATTAATGCTTATGCATTCAGTCCGGATGGCAGCACACTCGTCAGTGGGAGCGATGACAACACAGTGCAACTATGGGATATTGTTACAGGCACACACAAAGCTACGCTCACGGGACATAACGGTGATGTCAACAGTGTGCAATTTAGTCCTGATGGGGACACACTCGTCAGTGGTAGTGATGACGGTTCAGTGCTATTTTGGGAGATATCCTCCGTGCGAACTGTCGGCATTTCCCCATCCATTGTAGAATCCGCTGCTATCGGTGAACAGTTTACTGTCCAAGTTAACATCACTGCTGGAAGTAACGTTGGTGGGTATCAAGCTACAGTAGAGTATGATTCTACCGCACTTCGTTATGTAGAGAGTGCTAACGGCGATTACTTGCCTGAAGGTTCTTTCTTTTTGAAGCCTATCGTTGATGAAAATAGTGTTCAAGTCGCTGGGACTTCTCTCACAAGCGCAAGTCAAAAAACGTTTGGTAGTCTTGCCACGCTTACGTTTGAAGTGGTGACTATCAAAGAATCTGTACTTAAACTCTCCAATGTGATTGTAACAGACATTGATGGCGAACATCTGCCGCACTTTACTGTGAGTGGACGCGTGATCAAACCGCAACCGAGGGCATCGTCCGCGATTGTCCGCGTCACGCCTGCGGTGGTCAACTCACCAGAAGTCGGCGAAACAATAGTCTTTAACGCTGAGATCATTGGTGGTGAGAACATATCGAGTTATGATCTGGTGTGGCACTACGATGAATCGGCACTTGAGTTTGTCTCAAGCAATAAAGGTAGATACATTCCTACTGGAGGTTTCTCTAAAGGGATAGGTAATGGGGATGGAACACTTGAGACAGCAACATTTCGTGTGAAGGCTATCAAATCCTCGACTGTCCGTGTTAGCGGTTTCTTAACTGCACCAAACGGGTTAATTTCTGTTCCTACTTTCGAAAGCGCACAGGTGAACGCCTTTGTATTCGGAGATGTCAACAGAGATGGTGTTGTTGACATACGGGATTTGGTGCTTGTCGCCACAAATTTCGGCAATCCCGTACCAGAGGAGGGACACCCAGCGGATGTTAATGCGGATGGGTTGATCAATATCGTGGACCTTGTAAAGGTTGCGGGAGCATTGAGGGACGGGGATTCTGCTCCGACGTTGTTAACACACGCCTCAGAATTTAATCTGACAAAGGCAGAAGTGCAGAAGTGGCTTACAGAAGCACAGCAGCTGCAGCTCACAGACCCGACATCACTAAGAGGAATCCATTTTCTTGAACAATTATTAGAAGCGTTGACACCGAAAGAGACTGCTCTCTTACACAATTATCCGAATCCATTCAACCCAGAAACGTGGATACCGTATCAGTTGGCACAACCTACCGACGTAACGGTGACCATCTATGCTGCAGATGGTACTTTGGTTCGGAAACTTGATTTAGGACATCAACCTATCAGTATGTATCAAAGCAGAAACCGTGCCGCGCATTGGGATGGGAAGAATGCTGTCGGTGAAGCTGTTGCGAGTGGTGTTTATTATTATACACTTATCGCTGGCGATTTTTCTGCGACTCGGAAAATGTTGATACTCAAATAGGAGCAATTCTTAATCGACATTATGTGGTAATACATATAGATTGAGTAAAATTCGCTTTATATCGTAGGTCGGGTTTCGCCTTCGCTCTACCCGACCTACAACACTGTCCTGATATATTATCATGCGTTGTAACACAATATGACAGAGATTCATCTAAAAGGAGATATTTAATGAAGTCAATTATTGATAAATCCATGATATATCTGTTGCTACTTATGCTATCAATAAACGCCTTTGCTCAAGTCCGATTGGGAGGGAATCCAGAAGACTTATACAATTTCGCGTTAAGTCCAGATGGTGAAACATTAGCAGGTTGTAATTTCGATGGCACTATACATTTGTGGGATACCGCTACCGGCACAGAGAAAGCCGTCTTCATAAGCGAGTTCCGCATAGGTGCTAGTGGCGTTCTTACTTTCAGTCCTGATGGCACACTACTTGCCAGTGGTTCTGAGAGGAGTAGGGTGACTTTGTGGAACGTCGCTACCGGAGAAGCAGAATTCGTATTCGAACATGTTGGGGCAAACACGATCTCAGACATATCTTTCAGTCCAGATGGAACCACGTTGGTAAGTTGTGCTGCCGGAAGATGGGGAACCTCTTCTGCCTTTGTATATTTCTGGGATGTTGAGACGGGGGAGAAGAAATCTGAAATAGAATTACCTGATTTCCTTACATGTAGTACATATAGTCCAGATGGAACAACTTTGGCAATTGGGACTCTTGGTGAAGACGTTTATTTATGGGATATCCACGAAAACATTGAAATAGCAAGACTTAATACGCCTCTTTTTGATTTTGGTGTCAGGTATATTAAGTTCAGTCCAGATGGAACAACTTTGGCAGCTGGTGGTCATCGTAACAGACACCTAATAATGGTGTGGGATGTTGTTACAAGAAAAGAAACGAGTCGTCTATTCGGATATTATGGTACGGGGTGGATCTATTCTTTTGGGTTTACCCCAGACGGTATGATATTAGCAGGTCCTGGTAGGAATGGGTTTTACTTATGGAATGTTTCTAACGAGGAAAGAAAAATTATCTGTGAACCACCCATGTTTGCTGGGGTTAGTCCAAACGGCACAATCCATGCTGTTGCGTATAAAAATGAGATAATTGATGGACGTTGGGAGCCTGGTGCATACTTCCTATCAATTATATCACCTGAAGACGTTTCTATGGAAATTGCCGCCCATGGCAAATTGGCGACAACGTGGTCGGATTTGAAAATACCTGATTAAGTTATTGGTAAAAGGAAAGTATAATAAAGTGAATAATTAATGAAGTATCTTTGGTAATTCAGTTCTTCAAGATGAGCAGATACTCGGATTTCATGCCTTCAGGATTTTTGTTTTTTCGTGTACCGAAGAGTTGTCGGGTTTTTATTTTGTCTTCGTAGACTTTGACAAACGTGTAACCGCGTTCTGAAAAGTATTCTGTCAGAATTCGCCATATCTCAACGGTGATGCCATCAATACGCGGATTGCCGACAAAAATACATGCGGCAGCATTCGGTATCAGTCTATTCATAGAATTTTCAAGCGCGTTTATCGCATGACAAAAGTAGGAGTCAAGTCTATTAATAAGGTCTCTGCGTGTAAGTTTGTTTCGAATTTCATCTAATGTATCGGTATGGATAATACGGGTCGGTTTCCGATACGGGATTTCAAGTCGTGATAGCTCCTTTATTTCTTCCTCCGTGTGTCCTAACCAGAAAAGATCCATCTTTGTGGATCGTATGTATTCTTGTGCTTGAAGATACGGAGGAGAGGTGATTAATGCGTTACATTCGCGTTGGATTGTGACGTTAGAGGAATCAACACCGCCATAGAACTCAACCCGATTTTGGCGGTGTTCTGTGTGGAGAATAAAGTCGTTTAGGTTTTGCAGTGTTTTCAGGCAGTGGGTATAAACCATTTGAATCAATTGCTCCTGCCAATTTTCTCGTAATATTTATTTAATATAAGTTAATTTACGTTTTGATTTGGCTAACTTTTGTGTTCTGTGTTCAGTGTATGAGAAACGTTTGCTTGCTTTCAACAATCCCACTTTGATAATCTCACTGTAGACACTGTTCTTTAAACTGTGAACAAAACCCCACAATTGTGATAAATGATTTAGTATTTCAGGGGCATACCAGTACGCAACATTTGTCCAAGCAGGCATGAAGTAGTGTTTTCTGTTTTCTTGCATGCTGTCCAACATTTTACAAAGATGTTCTTTACCTAACAGTTCATTTCCCTGATGCACTTTCAAAGGCATGATGTGGTTTAAGAGAAGGTTAAGGTCATATAGGACAGCGTTACGTTTGGATAGGACTGCTTCAACACCTACAGTGCCTGAACCGGCAAATGGGTCAATGATCCAATCATCTTCTTTTGTATAAGTATTGATTACGTATCTGACGACTTGGGGGATGAATTTCGCAGGATATGATACAATAGCATGGGTTAGGTATCCTGTATCTGTGATTTCAGGGATTAACTCTCTAAAGGATACGCGTTCGACTTCATCTGACAAATTGTCCTTAATTGGGTCTTTAGATATATTTTGCTCGGGAAAAAGTGAGGTTTGTTCTTTTAGGTCTGTATTTTTCATAATCCCATTGCTCAGCAATTCATTTCACTTCAACGATCTTATCCCGATCCCAGAAGATGATTGCGCCATCCATGCTTCCGCTGACCAGTGTTTTACTATCCTCCGAGAATGTCAAGGTAAGAACACCGGTCGTATGTCCTCTAAGTGTGGTTATCTTACCCCCAGTTTCTACTTCATAGATATTGATAGAAGTGTCTTTACTTCCACTTGCAAGGAGTTTACCATCGGGAGAAAATGCAAGGGCTAAGACACGCCATGATTGCGGTTCAAGAGTTTGTGTTAAATCACTGTTATGAACATCGGTTAGGATCACACCCCCTGTCATGTTACCACTTGCGAGGTGTTTACCATCGGGCGAAAACGCTAAACTAATTTTCTTTGGACCGAATCCGACATCGACTATATCCGTTACTGCTTCGTGGGTTGTTATGGTTCTAAGTAGCTTACCACTTTTTAAATCCCATACCCAAATTGTTCCGTATTCACTGGAACCAGCAAGCATATTTCCATCATCCGAAAACACCAAATTTTCTAACACCTCTGCACTTGCTTGTGATTGACCGTTTGAAAACTCCTGAACTTTACCAGAGTTAATGTGTTCCGTGAGTGATAACAGTTGGGCACCAGTTCGGACATCCCATATACGGATGCTTTTGTCTTTGCTACCACTTGCAAGTCTACTTCCATCTTTGGAAAACGCTACTACTTTTACGATATCAGTATGTCCTGTTAGAGTTTGCAGACGTTCTCCTTTCAGTATAGTCCAGAGTTCGAGCATTCCATCTTTTAAGCCGATAGCACAAGTAGACATATCTGATGAAACAGCGAAGGCATCAGGTACTATCTCACTTAAATGTTGAACTAAGTTAACCCACTCCTCTGTTACATTTCGTATTTTTTCCCCTTTAGCAGTTCCGCGTATTTCAAAATTACCCGCATTCAAACAGAGGATGTTGTTTTCATTTGCTGTAAAAGTATATTGCATCGGATGTTCTGTAAGAATTGTCTTGATTTTCTCTCTGTTTATATCCCACAATTGGAGTGAAAAGTTTCTGCCGTTTATTGATGTTTCATCTATGGCTATCGCGAGTGTTTTTCCGTTAGGATGAAATGCTAATGATGTTATAACGTCTTCGTACCAGGGTTTATCCTGTTTCTGTTCTGGGATGGTGATAGATGAGATTTCTTTACCTGTGCTGACATCCCAGAGCTGTATCGGAGCACCTTTATCAACTGTTACGAATGTCCTACTATCGGGAGAGAAAGCAAAAACGGGTGACTGTGGATTGACCACACCCTGTTTTGGCATAATGGTCGCAACTTCTTCACCTGTGCTAACATACCAGAAGCGGACTATGGTGTGTCTGATGCGTTGTGAGTTTTCGTTCCTATCCCGTGTGTTTCTGTATTCTATACTCGCCAACGTTGTGCCATCAGGAGAGAACGTCAAATCTCTAATTGGATAAAATGAAGAGTCTGGTGCAATTGGATTTGTGTTTTGCGTTAATGATTGTATTCTTAGAACTGGCAGCTCAAGTTCTCCAGTGTGAACATTACCCAATCTAATCTCGGTGTCGGGTATACCATTGACAACAGTGATTTCTGGCTTTGTTGCGGCAAAGGTTGAACCATCAGGAGAAAGTGTCATCACAAACTGTAAGGGAGGCCCCCCAATTCGTCCTGAAACATTGGAGAGCAACCTTCCTGAGTTCACATCCCATACTTTTATCCTGCGTTCACCGATACCTTCTAAGCTTGTTAATGTTTTGCCATCTGCAGAGAAAGCCAAAGCCTTATACGGTGTTCCAGCTCTGGGATTCGTAGCAATCTTCTCGGTCTTGTAGAGAGTACGTAGGACCTTATAGGTTGTAACATCAAACACTCTAATTGTGTCATCTTCACTTGCACTGGCAAGAAGTTTGTTATCGGGAGAGAACGTTAAGCTGTTTTTGATAAATGCGCCACCAGTAGCAGACGTTGCTGATACATTGAATCCGTCTCTATGTCTGGGTAGAAGTGCCAGTTCTTTTCCCGTAGCAGCATCATATAGCCAGATACCGACAGAACTTGCGATTGCAAGAAGGGAACCATCTGGGGAAAACTGGATAGCTGCGATTTCCCCCTTGCCAAGACGATATTTCGCTCCATCTGGCAATCCCCACGTCGTATATTCTGGGGAAGTGTGTTCTTGTGTGCATCCAATTGGTATGAGAAATGTGAAAAATAGTAGAACACCGTATAGAGAAATTCTCAATGTAGTATCTCCATGTGGATGTGAACAGGAGTACAGACCATTTAGTGTGTTTTCAGTTTTCCCCATAAAACAGTAAGTTTATCAGAAGGTTCTACAGCATAAGCAGCTTGATAAATACCATGTTTCATAATGTTTTGGACCTCTTCATCGGTAAGTGCATCGTTAAACAGTCCTACCTCGTCCATAACACAAGCAGATAGAAAACTTGCCCCTTTATCTGTGGCAAGCCAAGCAGTTTGATTCTGATCTACAAGTTGAAACTTTGGTACTGATTGCGATACTTTTACCTCTCCATTGACGTAGATTTTTGCTGTGTTACTATCGTAAGTGTTTGCCACGTGATACCATGTGTCTGCTACGACAGTAACGCCGCTGCTGACGTTCCATAGATTACTCCAACTACGGAGAACGTTAGGACCTTCTTTGTATGGGACATACCGGTTATTGCTCTGATCATGTATAGAGAAATAATTTTGTTGTCCGCTGACATCTGTGAACTTTATCCACAGAATAAAACTCATTCTATCTGTCACGACGCCTTTGCCGAATGGAATAGTGACTGTACCCCTTTCTTTATGTCAAGAGCCCCATTGACTTTTCCTTTAACCCAATCTGATTGTTTGATTGTACCGTCATATCCGTTTTCAGATGCATCCTCAGCAGTATCACCTGTAGTTTCATCAAGTAACCATATACCTACGATTTTGTCAGAATCAATCTGAGCATTGCTAAGACTAACACATAGTCCAAATGTTAACACTGCACAGAAAACAGCGAATATCTTTATATACATAACTTACTCCTTAAATTGATGATGTATCCTTTATTATAATCTGTTTCTATGAGTCACGCAAGGGAATTGGTACATTATTGTCATTAAACATGTTTGCC
>VXOP01000063.1 GCA_009839975.1 Candidatus Poribacteria bacterium | reverse complement strand
ACAATATCCAGAGACATCAACATACAAATTGCAGGTAGGTGACAGTATTGTTGTAACTGTTGAAGGGTATCCTGAGTACTCGAAAGACCGCGTACCTGTGCCAGTACAGCCAGATGGTTTTATCTCTTATCCTCTGATTGGACTCATTAAAGCAACAGAATTAACGGTAGCTGAACTTGAAGCACAAATGCAAAAAACATTTACTAATAAGTTACCCAGTGCGAGAGTATTCGTTACGTTGATGCAACCGAAAAGGAATATCCTTGTCTATGGTGCTGTTGAACAAAGACCCAGAGGAAATCTACATGTATTTGAGACAGGACAAGTTTATTTGTTACATGCTTTAGCTGCTGCTGGGGTTAACAATGAAATAGCTGATTTGACAAGAATCACAATATGGCGGGATGGCAAAGTCTTTCGCACAGTTAATTTCGAAGAACAATTAAATGAAGAATACGATGACATTCCATTACAGGATTATGATATTGTCATCATTCCATCAATATATGCCGTAAGACAGATACGCGTCATCGGTGCAGTAGCATCTCCAGGGCTATACCCGATAAGGAATGAACAAGTAACGGCGGATCAAGCATTAAAATTTGCTGGTGGTTCAAAGACAGACTTTGCCGATTTGAAAAAGGCAGAAATCATCACTGATGAAGGTAATACACCAGTTGATCTAACAGCCGAAAATGTTAGTGCAGTGTTATTCCCAGGTGACATATTATATGTACCAATCGCTGAGGCAAAAATAAGTGTTGTAGGCGCAGTATATAAACCTGGTCAATATACCATCACAGAACCGATACTCTTGCGAGATGCTGTCGCTATGGCAGGCGGGTTGAACGAAGAAAAGGCAAATTTTAAGAAATGCTTAATAAACCGTGCAGATGGCACACAAGAAGAACTTAACTTTAATCTCAGACAATCTGAAGTATATCTTAACCCAAATGACCAGCTCCGCATCATGGAAAGAATACGTATTGATTGGAGAGTTTTGAGTTTCGCTGCTTCATTGACAAACTTGGTCGTTAGTGTTTGGCTGAGGTATAGATAATTAACATCTATGGGTAAAGCGTATGGTTAGGTAGGCATTAGGCAATTATCTCTATTGATTAAAAGTTGTACTAAACTTAAGATGGTCTTTGGATCATGGAATCATAGCAAATGAATGAACAGACAGATACAAAACTTGAGCAAATAACAGAAATTCGTCTACTGGATTATTTTTGGATTCTTTATCGAAACAAATGGAGTGTAATTGCAATATTCTTACTCTGTGTAATAGGTGCATTTGTTGTAACTGATCTCACTCAACCAGTTTATCAATCTGAAACGACTCTGCGGATTCTTGATGGACAAGGTCCATCATCTATACTATCAGGTTTACCGATCCCCGGCATACTTCGTGGACCTTCTTCAGGTACTTATGCTACACTCATTCAATCCCGTGACTTAGTAATTGCCCCCGCTGTACGGGAACTTCGTTCCCAGGGATTATTAGAACCGTTACCCATTTACCGAGGAAAACTTGTGAGATGGTTTGCGAACCTCTTTAATGTTGATTTAGATCCCACATTAACTGAACAAGGTGATTTGACGATTACTGAATGGGAAGATGCTTATATTAAAACGCTAATTGATGAGAAAATAAAGGTTGAAGAGAATCAAGATGCAGATGTACTTACATTATCAGTGAAACAACGGAAACCTGAACATGCACAATTACTGTGTGATAACATCGCCGAGATACACAACAGGACAATTGATGCTGAAACAGATGAGAAAGCACGATGGTGGGAGAAACCATCGCCAATAGCGATATTGGGGGACGTTACCGAGAAAAGAAAAGAAGCAGAAAACGCGCTGTTTGAATTCCAAGAAAAGAATCCTGAACTTACACTGAATACTGAAGGGGGAACACAGGTACAACTAATTTTGGCATTACGGTTAAGTGAAAATGAACTTGTAAGTCAACTGATCGGTGCTGAATTGAGACTTGCCGCATTCGAAGATGAGTTAGAGAAGGTGGATGAAGAGATTATTTCTGAAACTATATCAAGAAACCCATCCTATGTAAAACTTCAGGATGAATTAAATAAGTATGAAATTGAACGAAAAGCACTCATTGGAAAATACGGGAATGTGAAGCACCCTGAGATTTCTTCATTAGATGAGAAGATAATTGAAACAAAGAAACTCCTTGAAGGTGAGGATAAGGAGATAAAGAGTACCACTTCTTCATATAATCCACTTCACCAAATCATTGCTCAAAACATAAATGAAACCCAAGCAACCATAAAGGGACTAAAAGAACAGAAGCAGATTGTTTCCTCACAGATAGATGAACATATCAACGAACTGAGTGGCTGGTCAGATAACCAACTTGAACTCTATAGACTTAAACGTGATGCAGAGATATATAACACACAAGTCGGTGCATTAGAAGCGAGAATCCGTGAATCTGAAATTCTTGACGAAGCTCGTACGGATAACCTTAAAGTATTAGACCAAGCACGTCTGTCCCAGGAACCTATAAAACCGCGGATGAAAATCAACCTTGTATTGGGAGCAATGCTCGGAGGATTACTCGGTTTTACCTTTGCTGTTGTGAAGAATTACTTTAAAGATACCTATCTAAGGTTAGAAGACTCGGTACGACAACTGGATTCTCTACCAGAACCGCCAAGTTTCATTGGTGTTATTCCATCCATTAAGAGACGAAGTACGTATAGAATTCCACTTGTTGTTCATGATTCACCGAACTCAAAATTCGCCGAATCATTTAGAGCAATAGGTGCAAAGCTTCCCTTTCTCAATCCTGGTGGAAAGATGGAGACAGTCCTTGTGACGAGTTCAACGCGGGGAGAAGGAAAAAGTTGTATCTCGTCAAATCTATCAGCCACTTATGCACAAGCAGGTAAAAAGGTGTTACTCATAGATGCTGACATGCGGAGACCTTCTCAACACACACATTTTCCAGCCGAACAGTTAATGAGAATCTTATATGAAGATGCAGTCCATTCAGAATCTGAAGATATCCACGAAACACCAGAAATAACGCATAGTGATCCGCGTAAACCTGGTTTAAGCGAAATGCTGATTACCATGAATAACGAGAATAACTACGAAGTGTTCAGATCCACTGTGAGAGAAACTGGTATTCCAAATTTGCATCTTATACCAGGTGGGACGGTTCCACCTAATCCGATCGAGTTGTTGAATTCTGATATGATGACACAGTTGTTAGAAATTGCAAAGTCTGAATACGATATCGTCATCATTGACAGTCCGCCTGTCCGAGCAGTTGCAGACCCTGTTATATTAGCTATGGCTGTGGATGCTGTCGTTTATGTGTTTGATATAACGAAAACGAAACGTATTGATGTATTAACAGGATTGAAACATCTCAAGGATGTCTTGCCAGAAAAAGGACTTGGCGTGGTGTGTAATATGATTAATCCGAAACATGCCAGATCGTATGGATACTACGATAGACATTCAGTCTATTATGAGTTGACAGATCAAGGCGGTTAATTTGTGATTTTAGTTCTCTGACGTTCCAAGTGCTGCCGGGGGACGCGTTTTTCCTACAAGTCCCGCGAGAACGATCATCGTCAGTATGTATGGGAAACTCTGAATCAGTTGATCAGGAATGTTCCATTGTTGAATGAGATCTAAAGAATCAGCAAATCCGAACAAAAGACAGGCAAGTACACAATTAATCGGTCGCCAGTTTCCAAATATCACTGCCGCTAAAGCGACATATCCTCTGCCGGCGATTATTCCTTTCGTAAATAAATTGACATCAGATACAAGAAAACAACCACCCATACCTGCAAAAATACCGCTCAAGCCGACACCGAAATACTGCCACCTATTTCTACTTAGGCTTAGTGTTTTGAGTGCTTCTGTAGAGTTTCCTGCTGCTCGCAAACGCAAACCCCAGGCAGTTTTATATAGCATTATATGACACATTAACATTAGCAATGGCATCACATAAGTAAGAATGCTATAGTGACCTATGAATGGTAGTTTCAGTTCTGGTAGACCGACAACCCTTTCAGATGTTGGCAGTAGATACTCAATACTACCTAATGCAAGGATGTTAATAGCAACCCCTGTCACAATCTGTTCTGACTGAAAAGTTATCGTTGCGATTGATAATAACATTGCTGAACCGAACCCACCTGCGATACCGACACATAAACCTATCCATGCAGATTCAATTGCCTGTACACCTACAGTATAACCAAATGCACCCATGAGCATCATACCTTCGAGTGCGATATTTACAACGCCTGCACGTTCCGAGCATGTTCCACCCAGAGCAGCATAACCTAAGGGAGTTGCTTTTCGTAGAGTGCTTGGGATTAGACTTAGAATCATTTTCTTCTCTTAATGACAAAACCTTCCATACACACCATTACAATTATGAGTAATCCCTGACCAACAAGAAACAGACCGCGTGGAATTCCCAACAGTAATTCAATGTCCAATGCGACCTTGTTAAGCAAACCAAACAGAAGTGATGCAGCAAAGACTCCAAATGGATGATTTCTACCTAATAGTGCAACTACTATTCCGGTGAATCCCCATCCAGAAGAAAAACTATCCAGGAACCTGTGCCGATATCCCATCACATCAGAAACACCTGCTAAGCCAGCAATAGTACCGCTGAGTGCCATTGTCCAGACGATTACCTTACCTGGATTAATTCCGCCATAGGTTGCGACATCTGAAGCGTTTCCAACCAAACGAAGTTCATACCCCCACCGACTGTATTTTAAAAAAACATAAGTTATGATAACACATAGAATAGCAAGTAAAAAACTTGAATCCAGCAGGTTGCTTTCTTCAATGAAAGGTACGACTTCACCCAACCGTTGGAATCGGGCAGTCTTATTGATTGCAGCTGTCTGTGGAGTCATCTGTCCCGGTTCACGAAACACAGAAACTACCAAGTAGTTTGTCAGTGCTAACGCGATAAAGTTCAACATAATTGTGTTGATTACTTCGTGTGCTCCAAACTTCACTTTCAGTAACCCTGGTATCGCACCCCAAATAGCACCAGACAGCATAGCAGCTGCAATACATAGAGGAATAAGGACAATAGATGGTAGATTTATATGAATACCAAACCAAGCAGCGGTAAAAGCAGCTACATACAGTTGTCCTTCACAACCGATGTTAAAAAGACCTGCTTTGAAAGCTAAAGCAACTGCGAGTCCTGTAAAAATTAGGGGTGTTGCATTGAACAATACACCTGCAAATTCATCAAAACTGGAAAACCCACTATTGAGTATTGTCAAATAAAACGCAATTGGACTTTGTCTTCTTAGTAACAAGACTATCCCACAAAACAGAAAAAACACTAAGACTGCTGTGAGTGGGAAGACAACATTAAGAAACTGTTGAATAGTATGAAACTGATTTCTGGTGTGAACAGAAGATACTGGTTGGTTATTCAAAAGATACTCAGATGTGAGGAACGGTAAAAACGTATATTGACAAATTCATCTATGCGTGATAGTATAACACAACGCATATATTAAAACAATCTCTTTCGGATTCTGTCAGTCAAATTGATGCACCTGTTTTAGTCGTTTATATCTACCTCATTATACGTTAATTTTAGGAATAGTGAATCGTCAAATGAAGAATTCAAACAATAGTAGAAACAATATAGACCTTCCTGTCGTCTTAGGTGGAACGCCTGTTTTTGATATATCTGAAGAGCAACCATTTCCGAAACTGGATCAGTGGAAACAGATCACAGAAGTTGAAGCACAGATTGCATATCAGATGACATTAAGGAATGAACTTTCTGGTAGGTCATCCACAGTTAGAGAATTTGAACGGACTTGGCGTGAGCGACATAAGACGCAATTCGCGGTAAGTCTTAGCAACGGAACCGCTGCTTTACATAGTGCAATGTTCGGACTCGGTGTTGGACCAGGTGATGAAGTAATATGTCCTACTTATACTTGGATGGCTTCTATCACACCAGCACTGATGTTAAATGCAAGACCTATATTCTGTGAAGTTGATCCGAAGACGTTGTGCATAAATGTGGAGGATATAAGACAACGTATCACACCCAAAACTAAGGCAATTGTAGCAGTGCATTTATGGGGGAATGTGTGTGATATGGATGCGTTGATGGCTCTCAGCAAAGAAACGGGTGTTCCTGTAATAGAGGACTGTTCCCATGCACATGGTGCTACTTATAAGGGTAAACCTTGTGGGAGTATTGCTCACGTTGGCGCATGGAGTTTGCAGGGGAGTAAAGCTGTGAGTGCTGGTGAAGGGGGTATGCTGGCAACAGATGATATCTCTATCTTTGAACGCGCGTGCCTGTTAGGACAGGTAAATCGTTCAATTGATAGTATCGGTGATCCTGATTTAGATCCCAATACGCTCAAATACGCACATCTACCACCTATGGGATTGGGTGTAAAATACCGTGCACATCCGTTAGCTATCGGTATAGCGACTGTTCAACTCAATAAACTGGACGCACTTAATAAGAACCGACGTTCATATCTTGACGAAATCAGAGATGGATTACAAGATATTCCCGGCATAAGTGCTGTTGATAGATACGAAGGTACTGAACCTGCAGCATTTTTTGGTTTTCCAGTCCATTACAGAATGGACGAGATGCATGGGTTACCAGCACCAGCATTTGCCGAAGTGTTACGCAGGGAAGGTGTATTAGCAAATAATAATCCTTATCCATTACTTGTCGGTGATGGTGTACCGGTTTTTTCAAGTAGAAGTATGCCAACAAACAGTAATCCTTATCCACTTTTACATACACTCCCGCTCTTTTCTCAAGGCATAGACATTTTTACGAATGGAAGGGGAGTTCTCTGTAATTCAGATATGGGGGGAGACTATAAAGGGTACTCCGAAGGAGATTTTCCAGTCACTGAAAAGATCTGTTCACAGTTGATTTTCTTACCATTGTTAACCGAACCTGTCCGTGGTGCTGCTGAACGAATCCTTAAGGCAATCCAGAAAACATCAGAGCACTCGGATACAATCGTGAAGTCATTGGCAGACATCATAAAATAACAACTCCTACCGTAGCACATTCATCTTGATTGTGCTACCGAACCTATCACCCTACGCGAAAAATTATAACTATAGAAGATTTCTCACACCTGCTTCATAGCAGACCGTTTTCCTGTCATCAATTCTTCAAGCATGGCGTGGAATAGTTCGTCTATCAGTTCAACTTCTCGCTCAAGGGCTGCTATTTTTTCGCCTATTGCTGGGAAAGTGTTGGCGATAGTGCCAAAATCTTTTTATCGTGTTCTCCTTTCAATGTGCGTTCTTGACCTTTGTGAACGGCACCCGGCGCGTGCCTACTACTCTTTAGTGCATCCTGACATACTCTCCGCCTTGTTAGCAATACCTTCGCCAAAAATAGGTTTTCTGTTAAATTGTCTGTGTGTTGTAGTACAATAAGCGTCAACTTAAGGAAATTAATCTGTTATTGGTGTGTCTTGAGTCCCGTAGGGACTGAAGAGTGGACACTCCCAATCACAATGCATATTAATGATAATTAAAAACACTTCAGCAAAAACTTTACCCCTCTTTTGACAGATAAATATTGATTAGGAACTGCAAAAATGCTATAATTTTCAACATGGGAAAGGTAAAATCTTTGAAAAATTGGAGTCTAGTTAGTGAAAACATCTGATAATAATCGGTTGTATTGGCGGAAGAACTTACAATATCTTGCAATTCTACTCGGCATCTGGTTTGTCACCTCCTATCTCTGTTCAATTGTGTTTGTTGAGCAGCTTGACAAGATTCAATTTGGTGGTTATCGTCTCGGCTTCTATTTTGCTCAACAAGCATCTATCTGGATTTTCGTGGAGTTGATTTTCGTCTATGCTTGGCTAATGAATCGTTTGGATAAAAAATATAGTACAGACGAAGAAGGAGAATCCGATTCACCATGAATGTACAAATCTGGACGTTCGTGATGGTCGGACTCTCCTTTGCCTTGTATATCGGTGTAGCGATCTGGTCAAAAGCACGTTCAACAGGTGATTTTTATATTGCAGGTAGCAATGTTCATCCAGTGGTCAATGGGATGGCAACGGCTGCGGATTGGATGAGTGCGGCATCTTTCATCTCTATGGCTGGGATGATTGCCTATCTGGGTAGAGACGGATCAGTGTATCTACTGGGTTGGACAGGTGGATATGTTCTGCTTGCTCTGCTATTGGCACCGTATCTGCGCAAGTTCGGAAAATACACTGTGCCCGATTTTGTGGGTGACCGTTACTATTCACAGTTAGCTCGGATTGTGGCTGTGGTTTGTGCGGTGTTTGTATCCTTTACCTACGTCGCGGGACAGATGCGGGGTGTAGGAATCGTCTTCTCTCGGTTCCTCAACGTAGATGTTACTGTTGGTGTGCTGATTGGAATGGGAATCGTTTTCTTTTATGCAGTTCTTGGCGGGATGAAGGGTATTACTTATACCCAAGTTGCACAGTATTGTGTTCTCATTTTTGCTTACATGGTTCCAGCAATTTTCATTTCAATATTAGTTACGAATAATCCAATTCCACAACTCGGATTAGGAGCAGCTGACGACTCTGGTGTCTATTTACTTGATCGGCTCAATGGATTGCATGAAGCACTCGGTTTTGACAGGTATACGGACGGTAGTAAAGCGACCATTGATGTGTTTTTTATTACTGCTGCACTGATGCTGGGTACTGCGGGTCTACCGCATGTAATTATACGATTTTATACAGTCCGTAAGGCTTCAGAAGCACGTATTTCGGCAGGATGGGCACTGTTATTTATTGCTATTCTTTATACAACTGCACCTGCAGTCGCTATATTTGCACGTACGAATCTACTAAAGACGATCACAACTGAACAAAACGGCGAATTAACGGATGTTGCATATTCAGAGATGCCGGAATGGTTTAAAAAATGGGAATCTACAGGTCTCATAGAATTTGAGGACAAGAACAGTGATGGTAAAATCCAGTATCGTGGTCCACATTCAAATATAGAAAATGAACTTAAAATTGATCCAGATATAATGGTGTTGGCAAATCCGGAAATCGCAAGACTTCCGAATTGGATCATAGGTTTAGTTGCGGCTGGCGGCTTGGCAGCTGCACTATCTACGGCAGCAGGCTTACTTCTCGTTATCTCAACCGCAATTGCACATGATCTGCTGAAAGGTTGTCTTATACGTGATCTTTCAGAGAAGAATGAACTAACTGCAGCCCGTATAGCAGCAGGTTTTGCAGTATGTATTGCGGGTTATTTGGGTATCAATCCTCCGGGTTTTGTCGCACAAGTCGTTGCCTTTGCTTTTGGTCTTGCAGCAAGTTCTTTCTTTCCAGCGATTGTGATGGGTATATTTTCTAAACGGATGAACAAAGCGGGTGCAGTTGCTGGGATGATTGTTGGCATTACGTTTACAGCAATATATATCATCTTTTTTAAGTTTATTAGACCCGATTTAAATCTACCTAATAATTGGTTTTTAGGCATATCACCCGAAGGGATAGGTACTGTTGGCATGATGTTGAATTTCATCGTTTCAATCTGTGTTAGTGC
>VXOP01000038.1 GCA_009839975.1 Candidatus Poribacteria bacterium | reverse complement strand
ACATGAAACAGCGATTATCGGAGAGAATGTCAAAATCGGCAAAAACGTCTCAATACACGCACACTGTGTCTTAGAAGACGATGTGGAAATTGGTGATAATACAGTAATTATGCCTTTAGTCTATATCGGAGAAGGAAGCAAAATTGGATGTGATGGCTTAATATACGCCAATGTAAGCATTCGTGATAATATCATTATTGGCGATCGTGTCATTATTCATTGTGGTGCTGTCATTGGTAGTGACGGATTCGGGTTTACACCTGACCCCACAAACCATAGTCCATATAAAATTCCACAGATAGGTTCTGTCGTTATTGAAGACGATGTTGAAATCGGGGCAAATACAACAATAGATAGAGCAACAATCTCTGAAACGCTCATAAAAAACGGAACAAAACTTGACAACCTCGTTCAGATCGCACACAATGTAGTTATTGGAAAAGATTGCTGTTTAGCAGCGCAAACAGGTATTGCAGGAAGTAGCCAACTGGGTGACCGTATAAACATGGCAGGTCAATCTGGTGTCATCGGACACCTAACACTTGGCGAAAACACCGTCATCTACTCAAAAACGGCTGTCACAAAAGATATCCCACCGGGAAGTCATCTTTCTGGTATTCCCGCCCGACCCCATAAACAAGAGCTCCGTTTTCAAGCATCAATCAGAAAAATGCCAGAATTACTGCAAGAGTTCAATAAACTTCAAAAACGTGTCGTGGAACTTGAAGAAAAACTACACGAACTTGAAAAAGAAGAATCTTAAACAAATGATGTAGAACACCCAGCGTAGGGGCGAGGTCACCTCGCCCGTTGTCAATATTCTAAACTGCCAATAATTCTAAAATTCACCATAACCCATTCCTGTTAGCACCAGATAGAAACCATCAGAGGTTGACAATGAGGACGTTGTTAACGTATGTTGAACTTGCAAGACCTTTGAACGGTGTCATCGCGTTTATTTCAGCTTGGTTAGGTGGCATATTCGCGATAGGCAGCACACTCAATTCATTTTCAAATGTAAAATTATTATATGTCTCTATTGCATCACTCTTACTACTCTCCGCAGGCAACGCCATAAATGATTATTGTGATTACAACATCGACTGCCATAACAGACCCGATCGTCCGCTCCCTTCAGGTAAAATCCGTAGAAGAAATGCTCTAATATTTGCCATAACGCTTATCGGACTCGGTATTGCACTTGGCGTGTTAGTCAATCTATATGCAGTTTATGTTGCAGTGTTGGTGTCTATGCTTCTTGTGAGCTATGCTCTCATTCTGAAACGTACACCCATCTTAGGAAATTTAGTTGTCGGTATTCTTACAAGTCTGACATTCATTTCTGGTGGCATAGCAGTCGGTTCAGTACGTAGTACCATCATACCTGCTATTTTTGCCTTTCTATTTACAACAGCAAGGGAGATTGTCAAAGACCTTGAGGATATTGAAGGAGATAAGAGAGAAAACGTCAAGACACTCGCTAATCTCAATCCTCGTCTGGCAATCATCATGACATTGAGTTTTATGTTTTCTGTAATCTTATGTAGTCCTATCCCCTATCTGTTAGGACTTTATCCATGGCAATATTTAGTGACAATCTTACTTGGCGTTGATCTTGTCCTTATCTACTTAGGAATTCAACTCGTGAAGAACACCTCAAAAGACGGTTATGCAAAAATACAACGTTGGATGAAATGGGACATATTCATAGGTTTAGGTGCAATCTATCTTGGAATCTTAAATTAAGAATAAAAGGGAACGACGATTCATTTTTCGTCAAAATAGACAGTGGAAGACTACACCAAAGTAATAGAGTTCTTAAACAGCACGACACCAAACATTGAGCATGCACTACGCTTTATAGATGCATCTCAAAGTTCATCCCTATCAGACAAATTCTGTAAAACCTGCAAAGTTCTTACGTCAGGATGGAGACAGATTGACGGTGTAATGTTAATCAGGGAGGAGGAAGGGCATGATTCTGATTATCGCATCCTCATAAATGCAAATACCGAACGCAGTCTAAGGGAACTACTCCTCACTTTTCCAAGAAATTCAGTTGGCATGTTTTTCCTGACAAACGATTGGATTGAAAGCAGAATACTTGATCTGTTTGATGGTAAGAAGGTTAATGTAGGATCAGAAGTCCGTTTCGTTGGAACAAAAAAAGGAAGTATTACAGAAGCAGAACAGAAGACATTGAGAAAAAAGAAAGATGAAATCGCCAATAGTCTTGGGAAACTCACATCCATCAAGGGTAGATCTGAGAATTCTCAGTTTCTTATTGAAGGAGAAATGATGGTAGAACGCGCTTTCTCAGACGGATTACCTATTGAAAAGATACTATATACAAACGATTTTGTCTCGTCTGCTGCAGGCAAGGATTTTTTGAAGAAAGTTTTTGCCGAAAATCTATCAATATATCTAACAAGAGATAGTGTAATCGGATCACTGACAACAACGCGTCCTATTCCCGCAATTATAGCACCAGTACATCAGAGTTATCCTACCTTTCTAAATGAAGATGGACTTATGAATTTTCATTTCAGTCAAGACTGTATATTGTTGATTATTGAAAACGTTCAGAATCCCGACAATCTTGGGATGACTTTACGCACAGCTGATGCTGCAGGTGTTTCCGCAGTATTAATCAGCGGAGAAGGAGCAAATCCGTTTCATAAGAACTGTATTCGTGCATCGCGTGGTGCTGTTGGCAGGATTCCCATTTTCTATGTTCCTTCATCAAAGCCAGCGATTGAGAAGTTAAAAGCAAGCGGTTGGCATATCATCGGAGCAACAGCAAAAGCAGAAAAGGAACTTTACACATCATCATATAAGACACCGATTGCAGTTGTTGTTGGCAACGAGAACAGTGGTTTGACAGCAGAGACTCGTAATCAGTGCACAGAATTAGTAAGTATACCAATGGCAACAGGTCAATCCTCTCTGAATGTTGGCGTTGCTGCTGGAATTCTATTATACGAACTAAGAAGACCATGACAACACCCCTATATCATAAGAATTTGACAAATTCGTCTGATGGTGTTAAAATAATTTAGTTTTGATATATAATCGTGTAAGTTAAATTCCCGAAGAATCCATGACATTTTGACAGTAAGGACCGGTTGCAATTGAGACCAAATTGTATTCTAAGTTATCTAAAAACAGTGCTTGCAGAAAAGGACGCAGGATACTTCATCTTGATTGATCCGGAAATGTGTGATGTAGAAAAGACTGCAAAACTTGCCACTACCATAGAGAACGCAGGTGCAGATGCAATTCTACTTGGGGGTAGTCTGCTAACCCAAGAATTAGATCCAATTGCCGCCTCTATCAGGGCAGAAACCGAGTTGCCAATTATTCTATTCCCTGGTGACTCCATGCATCTCACACCACATGCAGATGCAATACTGTTTATGAGTCTCATCAGTGGACGAAACCCAAACTATCTCATCGGAGAACAGGTAAAAGCAGCACCATGGATCCAGAAATATGGATTAGAACCCATACCAACAGGGTACATGCTGATTGATGGTGGAAACAGAACTTCAGTAGAATTCATGAGTGGCACTGCTCCTATTCCGAGAGACAAACCTGACATCGCTACACCCCATGCACTCGCAGCAGAATACCTCGGTATGCAGATGGTCTATTTAGAAGCAGGAAGCGGTGCAACACTATCTGTTCCAAACGAGATGATTTCTTCTGTAAAAGAACAGATCACAATACCATTGATTGTCGGAGGAGGCATCAGATCCCCTGAAACAGCAGCTGAAAAAGTAAGAGCAGGAGCAGATTTTATAGTCACCGGGAACATACTTGAAGAAACAGGGTCTATTGACCTTATCAAACAGTTTGCCATCGCAGTTCATGGTTAACTATTACAAATGACCAATTAGAACGTGAGGAATTACATTATGTCAGAAAACAAAGAGGTAGTTATTGAAATTGGAGCTGAAAACGATAAATCCGATGCTGAGACTTCTGCAACGCAAGATGATTCTGACAATACTACCGAGATAGAAAATAAAAATGACGAACCGACCGTAGAAACACTACTTGCAGAAATTGAAGAACTCAAAGAATCTTTCAAAAAACAAATTGAGGAAGTTGCAGAATCAGAGAGATCACAATATGAAACTGAACGGGAACGCTTATTGCGCACCGCTGCAGAAGCTGAAAATACAAAGAGACGTGTTGAAAACGATGCTAAAAAGCAGCTAAAATTCGCAAATAAGAATATCATAGAAGGAATCATTCCTGTATTGGATAGCCTTGAAGCAGCAATTAATAGCATTGATGAGAAAGTCAAAACTGAAGAACAAAATCCAGATATGTCTAACTTCAGTGAAGGCGTAGAATTAGTACATAAACAACTATTAGATGTTCTAAGAACACATGGACTTACACCAATCGACTCCGCAACTGGTTCATTTGATCCAAACCAGCATGAAGCAGTCTTCGCAACAGAATCAGATGAAGTGCCGGAGGGAAATATCATTGAGGAATTCAGACGAGGATATCTGCTGCATGAACAGGTGATACGTGCCGCACAAGTTGTTGTGTCAACGGGAAAGAAAAAAGAAGAACCCTCCGATGAAAGAACCGAAGAAATCATCATCGAAATTTCAACTGAGGAAGAATGAATGTAATACCATTTCTAATTGATATTGTCACTCTTTTGTAGCATAAACTTCCAGTTTGTGCCGTTACACGTTTGATTTCTAACGGTATCCAGTAATGAGAGATAGTTTAATAGAAATGGTATAACTTAGGTAGGAAAACACATGGAACAAAAACGCGACTATTATGATGTTCTAAACGTCAGCAGAGATGCAGATGAGAACGAAATAAAAAAAGCATATAGAAAATTAGCAGTAAAATATCATCCAGATAAAAATCAAGGTGATAAAGATGCCGAAGAAAAATTCAAAGAAGCCACCGAAGCTTATGACGTGTTGAGAACACCAGAAAAACGACAGCGTTATGACCAATATGGACATGCAGGACTTGAAGGAACAACAGCCGGATACGGATATGGCGTAAACCTTGACGATATATTGAGCGAAGTGTTCGGAGATGTATTCGGGGGTTTTGGTAGAACAAGCAATAGACCTAAACCGGGACGTAGCTTACAGTATAGTCTTGAAATCTCACTTGAGGAAGCATATTACGGAAAGGAGGAAACAATTGAAATACCACGAATTGAATCCTGTCCTGAATGTAACGGCAGTGGAGCTGAAAGAGGATCAACTATTGATACGTGTCCTCAGTGCTATGGACGAGGACAAGTAACACAATCACAAGGTTTCTTTACAATGTCCCGAACATGTCCACGATGTCAAGGAGAAGGTGAAATCATCAAGAACCCATGTAGAAACTGTAATGGACAAGGCAGAATAAGAGTCAAACGAGAACTCAAAATAAAAATAGATGAAGGTGTTGACAACGGTACTGAGTACCGCTTGCGTGGACAAGGTGAAGCAGGTACTTTAGGAGGACCCCCCGGAGACCTACTGGTTGTAATCCACATAAAACCACACCAAACTTTCACCAGAGAGGGAAACGATCTATATACATCAGCAAAAATTTCGTTCATCCAAGCAGCACTTGGAACTACTATTGAAGTTAAAAATATTGATGACGTACAAGAATTAGATGTACCAGCAGGAACACAATACGGAGAACAATTGCGTATAAGGGGTAAGGGAATGCCAAGATATAGAAGCTCTTATTACGGTGACCTTGTTGTTCAGATAGAGATAGAAACACCAAGAAAACTCACGGCACAACAGAGAACACTATTAGAACATTTTGATGCCCCTGAGTATAAACCCGACGGATCTGAGAACAGTAGTTTCTGGGAAAAACTTTTTGGTAACCAAGATGATAAATAGTCAATATAATGAAACTTAGAAGTAATTATACACTAATTCACTAACAGATACCCGCACGTAGGGGCAGGGTTTCCCTGCCCGCAGCAATTCATTGTCCAACGTGCTAAGAAGTGTTATGAAACTTTCAGGTATCACTACGAATACTCAAAAATGAAATGGGCAAAGATCACAATAAAAACATCTCATGAAGCATCTGAAGCCGTAGCAAATCAACTATTTGAAATGCAGTCACTCGGCGTTGAGATAACTGAAGACAACAAAAAAATTACCCTATTAACCGCATATTTCCCTCTGGATGACAAAATAAATTCAAAAGTTAACAAACTGAAAACCTTCCTGTCAAAACTACCTGCATGGGGAATCCAACCGAATCCAGCAAAAATTGAACTGAAAAGAATTGAATCAGAAAAATGGACAGAGGCATGGAAGGCAAATTTTACACCTCAAAAAATAGGAGAAAAGATACACATTGTTCCAACATGGTATGAACAACCCGACAATGAATCAGACATCGTCATAAAACTTGATCCTGGAATGGCATTTGGCACAGGTTATCATCCAACAACACGATTATCTCTACAAATGTTGGAGAAAGCGATCAGACCGAATCAGATTGTAGCTGATGTAGGAACTGGTTCTGGTATTTTGGCAATAGCAGCTTTTAAACTTGGCGCGAAGCATATTGATGCAATCGAACTTGACCCGACAGCAATACCAGTAGCAATGACCAATTTCAACAATAACAGTGTCTCCAAATACATCACATTACATGAAGCAGATGGACTCCGGACTGTTGAACGAAAATACGATATTATAGTCGCAAACATCCTAACAAAAGCAATCATACCACTGATTCCATACTGTCGTCATAGATTAAAACCGGATGGGAACGTAATTTTATCCGGCATTCTGGAATCAGAACAGACTGACGTTCAAGAAACTCTAAAAGAAAACGGTTTAGAATGCGTTACTGTCACGCGTCAGGCAGAGAATGAACTGATGTGGGTAGCAATGTTAGCGAGGTTCCTTTGCTAATCCATGACAAAGATTACATCTACCGAGATTCAGATGTGGCATGATAGGAGATTTCTCATCACCATCTTCATGACATTTCAGACACGCTGCATCTTCAGAAGACGCTCGATGTTCCTCAATATTTGATCGGGCAGGTGCTGCATTAAAAAATAGAATTACCATGACAATCGCGAATATTAAACCAATAACGCAGACAATATACATCAGTACTTTCGGGTTAGCTTGATCGGTAGGCATGTGATATTTTATAATTCCTTACTATAGTTGTTTGTTAAATATGTGCCATTGGCAATCTATTCAAAGAATGGAAAAAGAATCGGTATGTTCTCTTCAGTAAGTCGGGAACCGTACTCGCTGGTCTCAAAAACTTCAGCAAAGTTCGTATCAAGACCTACGCTGACACCGTATAGATTTGTCAACAGACTTCTATGTTCTTCGGCAATCACACTGAAGCGATTACGCATACGATTAGCAAGCCATTCGCGTCTGGCATCATCGCTTTCAGGCACTGAATCCAGTGTTCCACTGTTGTACGGAAGCCATTCATAGAACTGTGAAGTATGGCAATGGAGCATATCAATTTTCTGTTCAATGACTGCATCAATGTTTATCGCTATATCTGGAGAAAATGCATTCGGTTTCTTAAAACCATCACTAAGATACATAATTACAGGATTCCTCTGCATGTGCGGTGTCAAAGCACATACATTTGGAACTGTAACCATATAGGCAGCATCTTGAACCAGAATTGACGTATAGCGGTGGTCTGGATGATAATCATTCGGTCGGTGAGTCAGGATAAGGTCAGGTACAAACTCACGAATCAGACGAATAATCTGAAAGCGATTCTCTAAAGTAGGAACAAGTTCTCCATCATGATTGTCAAGTAATTCATAATCAATACCGATAACAGCCGCTGCAGCGTGTGCTTCAGCATTTCGTCTTTGTGCTAAAGCACCACCACCCATCTGATGGTGTCCTGCATCGCCGGTGGTAATAGAAACGAATTTAACATGGTGTCCGTTCAGTTTATATAGAGCTGCAACACCTCCAGCTTTAATGTCACAATCGTCTGGATGTGCACCGATAACCATAACCCGTATCGCTTCACTGTTCATAAATTAAACCCACATCTGAAGATGTTTGTGAAAAATGATAATCATACCGTAATCACAGGAAAAACTGATGAATTCTTGGAAAATTGAAGTTTCATATAAACCAGAAATTACAGACTTCGTTGGCAAAGAGATTCTTGAAGATATTGCCGACCTTGGCATAGATGGTGTTGAATCCGTCCGTACTGCATCCATATATTGGATTGAAGGAACACTTAACACAGAACACATACACAGAATCGGCAGTGAACTCCTTGCTGATCCGATTACACAAGTGTTTAATCTGACTGAAAAAAAAGAAAAAACAAACGAGTGGACAATAGAAGTCCAATACAAACCTGGGGTAACAGATGCTGTTGGAGATAGTACTGTCAAGGGTATCAAAGATATCGGTATCTCCTCTGTCAACAATGTTCGGACAGGAAAGAAGTTCTGGTTAAGTGGAAACCTAAATAATCAAATCATAAAAAACGTTGCACAACGTCTGCTAATGAATGATGTAATCCAGACCTTTTCTTATGTAGAACCACATCCCTAAATTCAGTGCTAAAAAAGCATCCTAAAACAAAGATAATCCTTGCGCTTCAGTATAGACCGAATATAGCGACTGACTACCTGTCATAAACAGTCTGTTACGTTTTGTTCCTCCGAAACATAGATTTGAACAGATTTCTGGTAAGTGAATTTTACCTATCAACGTCCCATCTGGAGCGAATATATGCACACCGTCATATCCGTCTCCAACCCAACCAGCACTTGACCATAGATTGCCGTCTATATCACACCTGATACCATCAGCAATTCCTGGGGACATATCACAGAACACCTGTTTGTTCTCTAAGTGTTCACCGTCTACAACATCAAAAACATAGATATTTTTTGGACTTCCCTCTTTATGTATGGCACCCGTATCTACAACATATAACTTTTCATAATCTGGTGAAAAGCAAATTCCATTCGGTTTATCGAGCTCATCCAAAACAACAGTTGCAACTCTTGTTTCTGTATTCAGGCGGTACACTGCAGTGGGTAATTCAAAATCTGCGACGTGTCCTTCGTAATTCAGCATAATACCGTATCCTGGATCGGTAAACCATATATGTCCATCTGTATGCACAGCAACATCATTTGGAGCATTGAAACGTTTACCATCATAGTGATCCATCAACACAGAAATCGTTCCATCATATTCAGTCCGAGTAACGCGTCGTGTGCCGTGTTCACAACTGATAAGTCTTCCTTGTCGGTCTCGTGTATGTCCGTTACTATAGTTGGATGGTTTACGATATACACTTACCTTCTCAGAGGCTTCTTCCCATTTCAGAATCCTATTATTTGGTATATCACTCCAAAGTAGATATCCTCCATCTCCGAACCACACAGGTCCTTCTGACCAACGGGCACCAGACCATAGTCGTTCCACAACTGCATTACCAATTCTATATTTCGCAAATCGTGAATCAATCACCTCAATCGCAGGATCAGGATAACGGGTAATAGATCCGTCCCATTTCCTCTCAGAGTCGCGCATTGTTAACTCCTTCAATATTTATGTCAATAGATAAGTATAAC
>VXOP01000333.1 GCA_009839975.1 Candidatus Poribacteria bacterium | reverse complement strand
ATAAATTTTTTGACTCATACATAGTTTAATGGTAAAATTTGACAAATGCGGCAAATTGCCCTATCATTACTGTTTAGAATTTGTAGTTAATTGGACGTCTGCATCGTGAAAAAATATGCAGGTGTCACATTGATGACGGGCGGGGAAACCCCGCCCCTACGGGTGCGCAGCCTGCAGGATTATTTGTTTGAACATGTAGTAAGGAGATTTTGATGAAATCGTTGATTAGAAAACAGAATTATGTTGTATCTACTTTTTTAACAATTTTAGTACTTTTTTGCATATTTCTTATAGGTTTTAGTGAAGCCGAAGCTCGCACTGTGAAGCTTTTTTACTTCTTACCCAATGACCGTGCTTATGACCAGACAGTTGTTGATGATATGAAATCTGGGATTCTAAGTGTGCAGTCTTTCTTTGCGGATCAGATGGAGGCACATGGACACGGACGTATGACGTTTAGCATAGAAACTGATGGTAACGGCAATCCCGTTGTTCATCGTGTTAATAGTCCATATCCTGCCAGTCATTATGCTAGTGGTCCAAGTATACCTGAGGTTAGCAATGTGCATGATGTTTCTTCTATTGTTCAGTTAGTAGTTGTGGATACCAGGGCAGGAAGTATAGGGGGGCACGGCGTAGATATTAAACAGAGAGGTCGCGCTGTTGTATTTGGTGGTTGGAGAGCGTCTACAGCTGCCCATGAACTCGGCCATGCGTTTGGTTTGCATCACGATTTCCGCGATGATTCTTATGTCATGGCGTATGGAGGTTCCAGTTCTTTGTCCGCAGGAGCAGCACACTTCCTATCTGTGAATCCCTATTTTAATAGCAGTGTTCCGCTTCAAGCAGGTGCGGCACCGTCTGTTGAACTGCTTTCGCCGACAAGTTATCTGTATGGTGTCGGTGAACATGTAGCTGGACAGCCAATTCCTACGCTTCATGTGCCAATCACAGTTAGAGTCCATGATCCGGATGGTGTTCAGCAGGTTACACTATTTGTAAAAACACCAGAGGGACTTAATCTCCTCGATGGATTTTTGGAAGTCGTAGAATTCCGCAATTTATCCGGAGAAACAGATGTGACCGTCACTTTTAAGTATGAAGGGAACACGCCGTCGTTTGGTAATACGGATCTTCTGAATACACTGAAACATACGGTCTATGTTTCTGCTGTTGATCGTCAAGGCAATAGGATTGACAGTCCCCCTTCATGGACACTTCAAGCTACGGACATTCCGAAGTTGAATGTCCCACTCAGTGAACGTTCCCCACGGGTAGCAGAATCAATTTACGGGGTCGTTAGTCGTTTCATTGACCGGAACGTCTCCAGCTATGATGACATCGTTGAACCACATCTTGTTCAAATAGCTGACCTATTTATTAATCATATCCGTGCTTCAGACTCTCCCTTGCAATCTAACGATTTTGATGGTCTCACTGGTGTGACACGGATGATACTGAGATTTGAGTCTGGATATTCGGATAGCACTCTGCCGCCTGCGGGGATTTTTGAAGGACTCACTTCGCTGTCCTCCTTACAGATGACTTATTATACTGACACATACGGTGACGATCCGTCACTACTTCCTATTTTGCTGTTTCCTGTAGGATTGAAGAAGGTTGGCACCGGTCAGTTCAAGGCGGTTGTACACACTGGTGCGCCATCTGACATGGAATTGCCGCTCATCGTTGTGAATGGCAGTATTACCGGCGGTGCGACAAGTGTGAAAATTCCTGTTGGTCATGTGGAAAGCGATGTCCTGACGGTGACACGCACCCCCGGTACAACTGCTGCTGTCACTTTAGACGTTGGGACGTTCCCAAGTTTACCTTCGCGACATAGTGGATACATTCTCGTCAAATCCGCTGATCTCCCATTAACCCTTAACATTAACAACGCGCCTATATTCACGGATGGTGTTAGCACGACACGTTCTGTTGCAGAGAACACTCCAGCGAATACGAACATTGGCACTGCAATTGCTGCGACTGATGCGGATAGTGGTGATACACTCACCTATACGTTGGGCGGCGCGGATGCTGCAGCGTTTAGTATCGTCAGCACGACCGGACAACTCAAAACCCAGGCAGCACTCGACTATGAAACAAAGACATCCTACTTGGTCACGGTTTCAGTCTCAGATGGGAATGCTGGCACAGATAGCATTATCGTCATAATCAATATCACAGACATGAATGAAATTGATCCACCATTCAGTGACCGCACGCCGCAGGTCCGAGATGCAATTGTGGCTGCTGTCTCTGCTACAGATTCGGATAACGATACGCTCACCTATAGCCTCGGTGGCACGGATGCGGCATCGTTCAGTATTGATACTTCTACTGGGCAGCTGCAGACGAAAGCAGGTGATTTTACGGCTACGCGCAAGATGTTGATACGGAAGTGATTATAACACAAGCGTTTACACCTCGCCACAGGCAGAGGCGATATAGAAAAGTCTGCCTTAACATGACTATAGCATATATCCTCTCCCCAATTCACCCGAATTGGCAATCCTTATGTGCTATAGTCGCCCACTTAATTGGGAGGTGAATTATGAAGAAGTAGGGAGCACTTGCGAAGTATGATTCGACTTTATTGTGGCAGAATTTGTTTTCGGGATTAGTATTATGTGATTTTCTATTTATATCTGATGACTCGACATGAGGCCTCGCCCTGGTCGCGGCGTGTAAATAATAGCGATCCGTTTCACAAATGGTCCTGCGGGGAGACGTTAAACCCCCGCACTATATTTAATAGTTTCTGTAGATGGGGTGTGTAAGCCTTGTCTACAAAATAAGGAGTTTTTTTCATGATAAAGACCAATACGTTCTCAGTCGTCAACTTTCTAATCTTATTAATTATTGTGTTTGGTGGATCTTTTGTTTTTATTGGCTGTGGTGGCAATGATCAACCGTTCTTTGAAACTATAGATGATCAAACACTTGCCATTGATGCCAGAAGAACGGTTGAAATCCACATAAGAGATTCAAACAAAAAGGACATGCATACAGTTAGCGCATCCTCGGCAAATAATAGAATTGCCACCGTCGTAGTAAATGATAGAAGTATCGACCCTATAAGTATAGCAGACTTTACCATTGAAGGGGTTGCAGAAGGACAGACGTTTATCACTGTCTCAGCGACAGACGATAGTGGTGAAAACAACGCAACTTTTGACCAAGAGTTCATGGTTACTGTCGTTGAACCCGAAATAATCGTTTCCACAGCATCACCGTTGAAGGAGTCTACTTTAGATGGAAGCGAAGTTTCGCTCAGCGTGATCGGTCTTACTTTTGATCGGAATATTCAGTCAAGTGATGTGATAATATCTGGAATTGAGGGTGTTTACTCCTACCCGACACGTATAAGTGATACAGAAGCTAATGTTGTGCTAAACCTTGATTCTTGCCACGGCATTTCCACAGATAGTTTTTTGAACTTGACTGTGAGTCCCGGTGCATTTGAAGAAGACTACAACGGACCCTCATTCACAGCGGAGTTATTTGTCCTCTCAGACTTAGACTTACGGGAAGATTACTATTACGATCATATCGTAGGTCCCTGGCTCTGGATGATTGCACCTGGTGGGAGTATAGATTTAGATAATCTCTCTGTAGCAAGTAGAGGTGCGATTACGGAGAATCAGATCGCGCAAAACGGTGTTAGTGAAGGGGAACACTTTAACGCGCTGAAATGGACAAAAGGAGATTTGCTTCCTACGACCGTATGCGGAATTTTCTTATGTTCGTCAGATAATGTTATTAACGTGGTCAGAGAGATTGGGTTGACCAATAGTTTTCAACTCACACAATATTCTGCTTATGCCTTGCTTAACATTGTCTCTCCACGCGATCAAAAAAATGTTTTACTCGGGGTAGGGAGCGATGACTCTATCAAAGTATGGCTCAATGGAGCAGTAATTTACAGCAATAATGTTAGGAGAAGGACGACAGGCATACAAAACTGCTTCCATGTAGATCTGAATGCAGGTAATAATCTACTATTGATTAAAGTTTGCAATCAGGGTTCTGGGGGTAATGATGATTGGGGTATGTTTTTTAAGGTTTATCTTGAGACTAGGGATTATACGATATCGCTTCCGAGGTAATTTGGACATTAGCAGTCGGTCATCAAGCTGCGGGGATGTATCAGAACCGTTCGCGTGCGGCGTATTGGGATGGTAAAAACGAATTCGGAGAAGGTGGCAAGTGGTGTGTATTTCTATACGTTGAAGGTAGGTGATTTTTCTGCTACGCGCAAGATGTTGGTACTAAAGTAACCTAAGTTGCTACCTATAAGTGTTTGATCTGGAAACACCACCTTTAATGAAAAATGCTGATAATTAGCCAATATTTGTAACGTCCACTGCCAGTTTGCGACCCTTATTGCACAATCTGACAGATTGTGCTACAGTTGATTTCACTGCCAGTTTGGGGTGTGTAAAGTTTTTGGCATGAAATTGTGCTTCTTTCTAAAACATGTTCCATCATTACCCTCTCCGCTCATCAAACATCTTGATATTGCTGTAGCACATTCATCTTGATTTTGCTTCTTTGGACAACAACCATCTTTCAAGGTACCTCTCTGCACAACATTGATAAGACCCAATGCTGAGCAGGGACATTATCGCGTGGATTGACGTGCTGCGTTGCACAATCAAGATGAATGTGCTACGGATTGATAACGCTAAATGCTAAACAGATACTTTTTTGTGCAGCATGACATCATGCCAATAACTTTACACACCCCCAGTTGCAACCTTTATTGCACAATCTGACAGATTGTGCTACAGTTGGTAGATTGTGCTACTTATGTAGCAACTTGGGTTAAAGTAAGAAAAGGGAAGGATGGAAGGGTGGAAGATCATATTCTCCCATCTAAAATTAGATTTCACAATGCAATATGGTACCTTGTCAAACCTTCTTCGTAGGTCGGGTTTCGCTTCGCTCTACCCGACCTACAAAATAGAGCTTGACAAAGCACTAGATAAATCAATAGGAGTTTTTGATGCATACACGATTTCTTCAGTACCAAATAGAGTTTGTAATTATTCTGGTATCCATTTTGATGGTTACCTTTGGAATCCAAAGTATCAGTTACGCACAGGATGCAGACCCGACAATAACAGCTTCCGTTACGGCACCGTTAACAGAGTCAACACTGAGTGGAAGCATAGTCACACTGACACTCAGCGGGGGTCAATTTAATCGTGAATCTTATATCGGAAGCGCGTTGACAGTCTCCGGCATTGAGGGTGTTACTTTTAGGTCGTGGGATGTGGAACGTGTTAGCGATACCGTAGCAACCGTTCCCCTTACCTTCTCCGGCAACATAGATAAGGATACGAATCTTGTCTTTTCAGTGGGAGCAAGGGCAGTATCGGAATACGATGGCGATGCGCTTACAGCACAGTTACCTGTCACTGCGGTGGCGGAGTCATTAGTCGCAACTACAGAGACATCTTTGACAGAGGCAACCCTCGGCGGAAGCACTGTGACACTCACGCTCAACGGTCGTATTTTCGCCAGTAGATACAATGTCTATAATGCTCTAACGGTTTCCGGCATTGAAGGGGTATCTTTTGACAAGTTTGATGTAGATCGGATCAGTGACACAAGGGTGACCGTACCATTGACATTCTCTGGCAACATAGACGCGGATGGAACACTAACGCTTACTTTGGGGGCAGATGCAATCGTAGGTTACAATGAGGCGATTGCTGTTCAAGTTCCTGTCACTGCGGTAGAGGAGTCACTGGTTGCAACTACAGAAGCACCTTTGACAGAGGCAACCCTTAGCGGCAGTGTAGTGACACTCACGCTCAGCGGACGTTCTTTCGTAGAATACAGTAGGGATCCTATCATAACAATCTCTGGCATTGAAGGTGTGAATATCGCCAGATATGGAATAGAACGTGTGAGTGCTACTAAAATGACCGTTGCACTGACATTCTCTGGGAACATTGACAACGATGCTACACTGACTATTGCGGTTGGTGCGAATGCTATAACCAGTTACAATAAAGGATTCACTGTCCAACTTCCTGTTACAGCAGTAGAAGAATCCTTGGTCGCAACAACGGAGGCACCCCTGACAGAGTTGACACTGCATGGCAGTGTGGTGACACTCACACTCAGCGGTCGCAATTTCACAACCGCATGGAGCATCGCAGATGCGTTATCGGTTACCGGCATTGAAGGTGTTTCTGTCAGTAGATACGGTGTGGATCGTGTGAGCAATACAGAAGTGACGGTTGTTCTGACTTCTACCGAAGACTTTGACATAGATAGTGTGTTGACGCTTACCGTAGACGCGGATGCGATAGCAGGTTACAATGAAGGATTTTCTTTTGAATTCCCTGTTACGGCTGTTGAAGAATCGATGACTGCAACAACAGAGGTACCATTGACAGAGGCAACTCTTACCGGCAGTGTGGTGACACTCACGCTCAGTGGTCGCGATTTCACTGATGCATGGGACATTGCAGATGCGTTGACCTTCTCTGGTATTGAAGGTATTTTTGTTCCAAGGGACGCTGTGGAACGTGTAAGTAATACAGAAGCAAAAGTTACGCTTTATTACGCGGGTAACATAGACACAGATGACACATTCACTCTCACCGTAGGTGCAGATGCTATAACCAGCTACAATGAAGGATTCTCCTTTGAATTCCCTGTTACAGCTGTTGAGGAGTCGTTAGTCGTATCGACAAAAAACCCTTTAACAGAGGCAACTCTCTACGGTAATGCTGTCATATTGACACTTAATGGACGTAATTTCACATGGTGGAGAAAAGATGTTCAAGATGTAGTGACGGTGTCTGGCATTGAAGGCGTAACTGTTGGGGACGCAGGTTTCTATACTGATGACAATTCACATGTCGCAGTACCACTATCCTTCTCTGGTGACATTCATGAGGATGCAACTCTCACTCTCACTATAGAAGCGGGTGCCATAGCTGGCTACAATGAGGCAATCACCGTAGAGTTTTCCGTTCCGGCAGTAGAAGAATCACTGGATATATCATCCAAGTTTGACTTAACTGAGGCAACGTTGTCCGTAACTAATGTGACACTTACACTAAACGGTCGTCAATTTGTCGGGTGGGAATCGGACATATTTGACGTTTTGACAGTATCCGGCATTGATGGGGTATCGCTTGAACGTTACGAAATTGACCGCGTGAGTGACACAGAGATTGTGGTTGATCTCAACTATGACGGAACCGACTTTGACACCGATGGCACGCTTACCTTTACCGTTGGCGCGGATGCTATTGCTGGATACGAAGAGTCGTTGACTGCGACTATCAACGTCACAGCGATTAAGCAATCCGAAGCAACAGTAAGCATATCACCAAATCCAATCGTGTCACCACCCCTTTCAGAACAGTTGACTTTCAATCTCAATATTATAGATGGGAAAGATGTCGCTGGATTTCAAGCTGTTGTATGGTATGATATCAGCACACTCAAATATAGGGGAAGTGCAAAAGGCACCTATCTGCCAGCGGATGCATACTTAGTTGCTCCAACCGTTCAAGAGTATGAATATGATCCATACCCTTATGTGCCAATTGCTGCAACCGCTCTTGATGGCGTAAGTAACGGTAATGGCACACTCGCCACCCTCACTTTTGAAGTTTATAATGATGTAAAAGAATCCGAGATAACCTTGACACATGTCTACATAGTAGACCGTGAAGGTGTTCGGTGGGAAGTTGAAATTGAAGGGGCTCAGGTGACTGAACCAGCACACGACATTGTTGGCGACATCAATCGTGACGGTATTGTAAACATCCGTGATTTGGTACTCGCTGGGAACCGTTTTGGACTGTCGGGAGAAAATCGTGCGGATCTCAATGGTGATGGCATTGTTGATATAGCTGACCTTGTGCTCGTGGCAAACGAACTCGGTGCGGCTGCAGCTGCACCATCGTTGAACCCACAAGTATTGGAGCAACTCACCGCAACGGATGTCAAGAGTTGGCTGAACCAAGCCAGGAAAATAGAACTCACCGATCCTGCATACCTGCGCGGTATTACCGTGCTGGAACAACTCCATAAGGCATTGACTCCCAAAGTAACAGCACTTTTACCGAACTTCCCAAACCCGTTCAATCCAGAGACGTGGATACCTTACCACTTGTCAAAAGATGCAGATGTTACACTGCATATCTATGCTATGAACGGTACATTGGTACGGACGTTGTCACTTGGACATCAAGCTGCAGGTATGTATCAGAGTCGTCCACGTGCGGCGTATTGGGATGGTCGGAATAGTATCGGTGAGAAGGTGGCAAGTGGTGTGTATTTTTATAAGCTCACCGCAGGTGAATTTTCTGCTACGCGGAAGATGTTAATACGAAAGTAACCTAAGTTGCTACCTATAAGTGTTTGATCTGGAAACACCGTCTATAATGAAAAAATGCTGATAATTAGCCAATATTTGTAGCACGGGGAATGCCATTATGAAGATTAAGTTATTAATTGGGTAATACGCGGGCGGGGAAACCCCGCCCCTACGAAACTTTACTTCTACAATGAGTCTTATTAGTAGAATTACCTGATTATTTATTTAATCTTCATTAAGGCATTCATACCTTTGATTTCACTGCCAGTTTGTGCTACATAGGTAGCAACTTGGGTTATAATAAAGGAGATTATTCATGATTATTAAAAGAGTGAGTCTGCTGACGATACTTTTACTTATAGCTGTTCTCGGTTGCGAATACACAAAACCCGTGTTGCAACCAGTAGATACTATCATACCGTTGTCAAATGTAGAAAAAACTGCACTTTGATTTATATTGGATTTTTTTGTAAATAACTTCCTGCGGGAGATGTAAGACCTCCGCACTCATAACTGAAAGGATTAAAGTATCATGGTTCCAATTCACATGGGGAGAAAAAGCGTCATAACATGCATCTATGTATTAGCAATTGTCATTTTGTCTATTGTCTTTTTTAATTGTGCTAAATTTATCTCGATGACGCCTGACGAAGCGGGACAACTGATGGATAGTAATGTACACATCGGTGTAGTCGTGGCATTGACAGGAAAGCACGCAGAAGCGTACGGTTTTGCGATGCAACGCGGTTTTGAGTTGGCACGAGATGAAATTAACAGCCGCGGTGATCTCAACCTCACTTTTATCACTGTGGATGATCAAAGTTCTGCATCAGGTGCCACCGAAGCTGTTCAGCACTTGGTGGATCAAGGTGTATCTGCTATAGTCGGTCTTGCTATCTCAACACATTTGAAAGCTGCTGCACCGATCGCACAGAAAGGCAGTGTTATCGCTTTCAGTTCGGTTTCCTCTGCTGCAGGTTTGAGTGGGATTGGTGATTTTATCTTCCGTACCAGTCTTGCCACGAATATAAGCATTCCGAGTGGTTTGAAGGCAATTGGTGAGAAACTCGGTTATAAGAAGGTGGCGACGATATATGATGAGATTGATGTCTATTCCACAAATAGCAATGAAGTTTTAAAAACAGCCCTTGAGACAAATGGCGTTGAGGTTCTAACGATGGAAACCTTCCGAACTGGTGATACAGATTTTTCTCAGCAATTCGCCAATATAATAGCGATGGAACCTGACGCACTTTTTGTCTCTGCGCTGTCACAAGAAATAGCAAACATTCTTGGACAGACAACCGAGGCAGGTGTTCCCGATAGTATTGACATTATTGTAC
>VXOP01000025.1 GCA_009839975.1 Candidatus Poribacteria bacterium | reverse complement strand
CTATTTAACTTTCAAAGAACTACTTCACCTTCCAAATCTGAAAGGTAAATAGTATTATACAATTTTAAAAAAGGTTTGTCAAATAAAAATGTAAAAAATTACGATAATTTGTCAAATTTTATGTGTTTATATAAAAAATACATCTCTATTTCACTCTGTTTCTCTTAGTCTGTCCATTATTTGTCAGGATTATTATAGCAAAACTAATAATTAATGAGACATTTCACCCATACAACGATGACGAAGACCACGCAGCGTAGGGGCGAGGTCACCTCGCCCGTTAAAGAGTGTTTCATTAATTTTATAGTTTACTGTATATAGATTGTCAGGTTCCGTAGAATAATGCTATAATATCCTCCACATGTTGCCAGTTATGATGACAGTTATGTCTTCTTTTAGCAAGACCAGCTTGATGGTAATCAATCCAAACACAATTACTGCAAACTGCATAACACCTAAAAATCTGATAGGATATCAATTTGAAACCGTATCTCCAAACGTTACACGATAAATATCTACGAGGGTGGGATCGTCAGACAACGGTGATCTTACTCGGTTCTGCTTTGCTGCTGACATTACACAGAAATTATAGCAGACCGCGTGTTTTTCGTAATAATTTCGCAATCTATTTTGAGAATCTCCCCTTAGCAGAAAGCTATCCCTATTTTTACTGGTTTCTGACGACTGGACTATCACTGTTTCTGATACCTATGCTCGTTGCAATGATCGGAACAAAGGAGGGACTTAAAGATTACGGAGTGCGGTTAGGTCATCAAAAACTGGGTTGGTGCATGTCTTTGGCTGCTTGGATTTTCATGATTCCAGTGGTTCTACTTGCAGTAAAGTTACATCCACCTTTTTTAGAAAAGTATCCGTTTAGCAAAGTTGTTGGGAATAGCTTGCTCGCATTCTCGTTATATCAGTTGGCTTACGGGGTCTACATGTTCTCATGGGAGTTTTTCTTCCGCGGATTTATGCTCTTCGGTTTGGAGAAAAGGTTTGGAAACTATAGTATTCTGATTCAAACAATTCCTTTTGCTGTGATGCATTTTTCCAAACCCTTACCAGAAGCACTCGGTTCAATTATAGCAGGATTGTTACTCGGTGTGCTTGCGTTGGAAACGCGTTCGTTTATTTATGGAGCAGTTATTCACTGGTTCGTTGCCATAACAATGGATACAGTGTGTGTTGTTTTAGGATAGTGCAAATGTATCCTATTATGCGATCGAATCATCTACATCAATAAGGTGTGTCTCGCGTCGTCAGTGCACACCACCTTGTTGAGAAAAGGTGATTGAAAAGTATCTCGCGCGCCTCTGCAGTGTTAATCTGTTTCAAGGCTAATGCTGCATTGAAACGCACATATCTGTTTTCATCTTCTAATTTGTCAATTAAGCTCGGTAATGCTGCTTCAGAGAGCGGTCCTAAGATTGCTAATGATCGGGCTGCATTATAACGAACCCAATAATGCGCATCGTTTAGTCCCTCTGTTAATGCATCCACACTCTCAGATATATCCGATTCATCTGCTATATGTTGTCCAATAATGCCTATCCCCTCACATGCATGTCTTCTTACCCAAGGAGATTCATCCTTAGTTGCCTCTGTCAATACGGGAATAGCCTCTTCAGCACTCTTTCCCATATCTGCTAAACCGTAAGCAGCACTATTTCTGACTGATTCATCTTCGTCCTGCAATGCGTCAATGAGAGACACAACAGCAGGTTTTCCAATCAGACTTAAAGCACAGGTAGCAGCGTAACGGATAGAATCCGAACTTCCATGTAATGCTTTACTTAAGGGTTGGACTGCTGATTCACCTGCTCTCCCTAAACGATAAACCGCGTTTAGTCTCACCTTTTCGTTTTCATGGATTAACGACTCAAGAAGACTATCTAATTCGTGTGATGCAACACCGTTTGCAATACCGTTCTGTTTTCCATAGTTCCAATCCCACTGTGCTTTCCAAAGTTCAGGATGTGCAGGTATTTCATCATCCAGAACTGAATCCCACGCATCAGAAATGCTATTCCATGCAGGACGAGTCGGTTCATCGAGTCTTGAAAACAGAAACTTCAGCATATACCGTTTTTTATCACTCTGATTTGGTGTCGCTCGGTGCCACAGGTCATAATGCACGATTGTTACTGTCCCCGCTTCACCGCATAAAAACACTTCAGGTTGTTCATGGGCACTTTCCCCCGTTTCATAATAGTGCGAACCGGGAAGAACAGCGGTCGGTCCCATACCCTCTGTCACATCTTGAGGATAATAAAACCCCATTGTCCATCGGCACTTATGTCTACGTATCTGTTCATCGCCTTCGTAGGAATCTTTATGGAATCCCTGTCCACCACCGCCTACAGGATTATAATGACAGTACCGATGTGGGTGCATCACATAAGTAGAACCTAATACACCTTGCATCGCCCCATCAACGACAGGATGATCGAACACCTGTTGAATTTCGGGAATGAGTGGTAGCACATTGTTTCCTAAATTACCGGTATGCTCAAACATCTCCTCTAAATGTTGGAAAACCTTTTCATGAAAACTCGGTGGAAAATCTGTTTTCACCACCACATAACCATTGATGATGAAATCTCGCATCTGCTGATCCGTAAGTTGAACAATCGGATTCTTCATTGCATCCTCCATTATGTGAAAAACGGTATTATTTCAATAAACAGTATAGTCAGAACAGAGAAAGAAGTCAATAGAAAAGAATCAGAAAAGTATTGTCATTTCTATACAATCATTGTATAATGAAAGAAATCAAACGATATATTTTGTGACAAATAAATGTGTACGGTATACGGAGTGTTTATACTATATAAACTTGTGTACGGCACACGGAGCGTGCCTACTACTATTAATACTGAGTAAGCCATGGCTATAGAAATAGAAAACCGCATCACTGAGTTCATACCGAATCTTAATATCTCTCAGCAAGTACTAGGAAAACAGTTAGGGGATTTCATCAAATTCGAACGTGAACGACTCAAGAATCAGATTCTGAACGGAGACAGTGGTTTCATCGCCTGCGATGTGCATACAAGGATATGGGATGTCGTTATTCAAAAGGTTTACGAAGTTGCTGTATATCAGATTCAGTCGGAATACACAAAACAGGTCGAAGAACTTCTAAAGATACCAGGTATAGATTACGATGATCTCATGTCTGATGTGCCAGATGAATGGACACCTGATCTCGCCGTCTATGCTGTCGGAAGTTATGGCAGAAATGAACTCTGTTTTTTTTCAGATGTAGATGTCGTTTATACATCTTCTGTTGACCTTGAAGATGTATATGATGAAGGGACTCTGGAACTTATAAGATGGTTCTATGACTTTTTTGATAGTCTACATGTAATTATACCCGGTTTTGAGTTCAGTTTCATCTATCGTCCGATCTCTGATATTGATAAATGGAACTATCAGGACATGACTGCTTTAATTGACATGCGGTTTATCGTCGGAGATACGACACTAACAGAACAATTCCGAAAAGCTGTTCAATCTGAAAAATCTGATATTTCGCTCGTACTTGATTTACTCCAGTCGAAGGCGGACGCATTTAAAACCTCTGAAGATACTATTTACTTAAATCAACCCGATCTGAAAACAGGTCGTGGAGGTTTACGGACAATCCAATATGCCCTCTGGATGTGTGGTTTACCGGATTTTACTTCAATTCCTGAATTATATGAACGTTATGATGACGAACAGTTGAAACCGGCATTAGATTTTATGTTTAAAGTCCGGAATTTACTGCATGTCCATGCTAATACGCAATATGATGAACTATCCTATCATCCTGAACAAGACGATACACTGCAGACAAAAATTGCACAGGCACTCGGTTATGCTGAGCAAACGGAAGAGTGTCGATACACATTAATGGCAGATTTCTATGCAAAGGCAAAGTACCTCCACTTTAAAGCTGAAATGTTAATACGCAAATTCCTTGCAAATGGCATCCCAGTTTCAGATGTCCTTGGTGTAAGAACAGATGTCCTCTACTGTATTGATAACAATTTCGGTGAACTTGATACGGATGAGCTCTTTAAACTCTTTAGTTACTTTCAACAATATGATTTTGAGATAGACCCTTCACTTGCAACATTCATCTTCGCTTACGTAGATGCTTTTGATTGGGATCGCTTTAGAAAAAGAGTTGCCGAACTTATCAATACACCAGGAAATGTTGAGAAGACATTAACACGCCTTCATAGACTGGGTATTTTATCCCGTCTCGGTGAAGGGGGAATGCGATTTGAAAAAGCGATGATGACACGCAGTGAACGCAGCCTTGATCCCTATACCGTAGGAAAACACACACTCGCAGCAATTGGACATCTGGACGAGATACGTAGAACAGAATCGAGTAGTCCGTTTGGAGGTCCTCGTATTGCACAACCCACAACACCTTCTGTGAACTCAGAATTAGAGGAACTAAACACCGCATATCGTTCACTCTTAGACCCAACTATACTCTACATGGCACTCTTTTTACATGATATTGACAAACCAGATCCAACACATCCACAGACAGGGGCAGAAAAAGCAAAGAAAATTGCACCAGAATTCGGTTTTAATTCACAACAGACCGATGAGATCTGTTTCTTAATCAAAGAACACCTTTCCATGATAGCTTTGGCACGATATCACCAGTGGGATGAAAATACCATTTCTGAGTTCTGTGAGGAAGTAAATACAATTGACCGTTTAACCTCCCTCTATCTCTTGACATATTGTGATTCAAAGGCAAATGGTGCACAGAATTTTAGTAATCTTGAAAAGCATAATCTTAAACGACTGTATGAAGTTGTTCGTCTGCGTTATGTGGGAGAGGAAGAATCACAATGGGGTGTTTATGCACCACCAGAAGAGTTTCAGAATTTTCTCCAACAGATGCCTGTTACCTATCGTATTGGTGTAGCCCCTGAAGAAATATCAACGCATATCAAGATGTTTGCACAAGCCGAATCCACGAATGCTAATGAACAGGAAAAAGCAGAAAGTGCAGCGATCCTACAATATGTTGACAAGCCAGGATTTACAGAATTGCATCTCTGTAGCCATAGACGTATCGGAAAACTTCACACAGTGAGTGGTCTGTTCTTTGCAAATAACATTGACGTGCGGGACGCACGGGTTTATACAAAGCAGGATTCAAATGTCGAATTAGAGATATACAGAGTCGTCCATCAACCACCCCATCACACTGGAGAACCACTTCCGTTAGATGAAGAATTAAAACGTAATTTGGACTTGGACATACATAGTCTACTGGCAGGTGAAGAAACCCTTGAGAAGATTTTTCAGAAAAGGTATGTAGACCCATCAGGAACATGGCGCGTAGACGACGTGACCGTCGAAACAGCCAGGAATTACACAGAGATTGTAGTAACAGGAGAAGAAAAAATCGGTTATTTGCATTACCTGAGCGGAATACTAGCGAAATTAGAGTTAAATGTTGAAATGTGTAAATGTTCCGGTTTAGGTGGACAAGCCATTGATAGGTTCTATGTTCAACCGGTTACTGACCCACAAGAGGTTAGACAGAGAATATTAACTGAATTGACTACCGAGTAAATTGAAAAATGAAACAGAGAGTTTTGCTTACGGGGGCAGCTGGAACAGTCGGCTCCACGCTCTGGAAGGCATGGGAAAAGCAGCAAGCATACATTCTGACCTTGACAGATATAAAGCCAATTGAGGATTCAACTTCCCATGTAGAACAGGCTGACATAAGAGATTACGCTGCAATGGAATCATTATGTCATGAACAGGACGTATTAGTGCATCTTGCATATCTACGACAAGGTTCACCGAGTAAAGTGATAGGTGAACTCAATGATATTGGTGTTTCAATGAATCTCTTTGAAGCTGCGCGAGAAGGTGGCATAAAGAAGATTGTATATGCAAGCACAAACCATGTGTCAGGTTGGAATGAGCGATTAAGCTCTCCACCACGGTTTTCTACTGGTGATCAGTTTAGACCCGATGGTTGGTATGGTGCAATGAAAGGTATGGCTGAAATTGCTGGACGCTACCTCGTTGATGCACACGCGATGCGCTTTATCAGTATCCGTATCGGCAGCTACAACGGCACATCAGAACCGAACAGTATACGGCACTGCAGTACACTTCTCACACCACGTGATTGCGTGCAACTCTTTAGTCTTGCTGTTGACTATGATGGACCTGTTCAATATCTTATCACTTATGGTCGTTCTGCGAATTCTGGTGCGTATCAGCAGAGTTACCTTGACATTAGTGATGCCGAAAATGTGTTAGGGTATCAACCAGAAGATAACCTAATAGAGACACATCTACACAGGTTTATTAAGAGCAAGTAATGAAGGAAGAACCACAATACAATGAAGTTTATTACCAGAATACGACATCTCATTCTCAAATAATGGATGTTGTAGAGGGTAATTCATTAGCTCTAAAGAACCTGCATGCCCCGATTGAATGGCATCAAATTTTTGGTAATGCACAACCCATTGAAATAGAAATAGGATTTGGTAAAGGACGCTTTCTACTTGAAACGTCAAAAGAGAATCCACAGAAGAATTATATCGGAGTCGAACGCGCCCAAAAGTATGTTTTGATTACACGGGACCGATTCGTAAAATACTTGCAGCACAACGACATTAGCAGGGACATCGGTCTGTTTGAAAATGTGCGGCTTGTATGGACTGATGCAAATTTCTTTATATCCAGATATGTCCCTGATGAAACCGTACACGCATATCATATCTATTTTCCTGATCCGTGGCCAAAGGCAAGACAGCAGAAACGTCGGATTTTTCGCAACAACGAATTTCTTGAAGCAATTACCAACACACTTATAGCGGAAATCGGAAAGTTATATATTGCAACTGATTCTGCTGAATACTTCTATGAAATTCAAGAACGGCTTGCACACTATACGCAATTAGAACCAGCTACATCTGAGGAGAGTGAGTATACACATATCACAACAAATTTCGAAAGAAAGTATATGAATGAAGGAAGAAACATTTACCGATCGGTTCATAGGAAGTCTTAAAGGTAGTAGGCACACACCGTGTGCTGTCCAAACTGAATTTAGAGGATAAAGTGAAACTACGCGCAGCAAAAACACTCTTAACACCAGAAGAGTATCTACTAAAGGAACGTGAAGCTGAATTCAAGAGCGAATTTCGTGATGGACAGATAATCGCAATGCCCGGTGCAAGTCGGCATCACTGTCTCATTTCAGGTAATGTATTCGGTGAACTTTATATCCAACTAAAAGATGGACACTGTGAAGTATATATGAATGATATGCGAGTTAAAATTCCTACGAGAGGCATATATACCTATCCAGATGTAGTCGTTGTATGTGATGAACCGCTTTTTGAGGATGATCATTTTGACAATCTGCTCAACCCTACTGTCATTGTAGAAGTACTATCCCCTTCAACTGAAGATTATGACAGAAATGAGAAGTTCTCATCATATCAGACCATTGAATCATTGCAAGAATACATTCTGGTTGCTCAAGACGACGTGCATGTTGAGCAGCATGTCCGAAAAAACGGGAAATGGGATCTGACTATATTCACCTCTTTGAATGATCTGCTACAGTTAGGTTCAATTGCCTGTCAATTGGCAATAAAAGCAATCTATGAAAAGGTCAAATTCTGAGAATACGAACATGAGTGAAAATCAACCCCAGCTTTGGCAATCTCTACCAAACACCCCTGGTGTCTACCTCATGAAGGCATCCGATGGATCAATTATCTATATCGGTAAGGCGGTTAAACTTCGTAGTCGTGTGCGTTCGTATTTTCATATTAAAAATAGAAACGCTGAAAGTCCACTCACTATACAACTGATGCGGTATGTAACAGAAGTAGACTATATTGTTACGAATACGGAGATTGAGGCACTCATCCTTGAAAACAACCTGATTAAAGCACATCAACCGAGATACAATGTTAAACTGAAAGATGATAAACGGTATCCATTTCTACGCGTAACGACAAATGAACCCTTTCCTCGAATTATGATTACACGCAAAACGGAAAGTGATGGAACACGGTATTTCGGTCCATTTGTAAAGGCACGTTCTACAAGACAGGTACTCAAACAGTTGACAAAATTATTCCCTATTCGTACATGTACGTTACCGCTTAAAGAGACTAACAACAGGTATCGCGAATGTCTTGACTATCATATCGGCAGGTGTCCTGCACCTTGTGCGAATAAGATTGACGTTCAGGAGTATAGAAAAATCGTTACCAAAGTGTGCCAATTCTTAGGTGGTAATACCAAGGGAGTCGTTAAAGAGATACAACAACAGATGCAAAGGGCTGCAGCCGCATTGGACTTTGAGACTGCAGCAAAATACCGCGATCTGCTTAAGGACGTTCAGCAGACAATCACAACGCAACAGAGCCTTGATAATGTCTCTACTGTAGATGAAGATGTAATCGGGATTGCAACTGCTTTTCAACACAGCCTGGAGAGTCGCCTTGGAGAGATAGCATGTGTCCAGGTATTGCACATACGTGATGGTAAAATGCTGGATCGTGAACACTACTACCTAAATGATGTACATCCAGATTCAATTCCCATCGCCTTGAGTGCCTTCGTGTCACAGTATTACCAGAACGCAGTCTTAATTCCAAAAACTATATCCTTACCGATGCCTATAGAATCAGTAACATTAATTGAGAATTGGCTCAGTGAAAAACGGGGTAATCAAGTATCCTTACATGTGCCAAAAGCTGGCAGACTCAAAAGACTACAAACTTTAGCAATGAAAAATGCAGAAGCACTCTTGATCCAACGCGAACAGAACGTGGTATTTAGTAGTGATGTTAATCCCGCACTTGTTGAATTACAGGAACTTCTCAGCATCAATCAACCATTGAGACGAATTGAAGCCTATGACATTTCTAACCTTGGCGATAGATATGCAGTCGGTTCAATGGTGGTATTGGAGAATGGAAAACCTAATTCCAGCGAATACCGACAATTTCGCATTAAGGAAGTTATCGAACAGAATGACTTTGCCATGATGCAAGAAGTTATCACAAGACGATTTCGTCGGGCAGAAACAGGAGATCAGAAATTCAACAAATTACCCGATCTCATCCTTATTGATGGCGGCAAAGGACAACTCAGTGCTGCACAAGCAGCATTGCAACCCTTTGCTGAAGCGGAATTAGACCCCGTCCCTACAGACATACCAATTATTGCATTAGCAAAACGGATTGAGGAAATATTTGTACCGGGAAAAACAGACCCGATTGTGTTGCGGGAAGACAATCCAACACTGCACTTAATTCAACGGCTGCGTGATGAAGCACATAGATTTGCAATTACCTACCATAGAAAGTTACGGAAAAAGGCTCTAAGTGTCTCTGTACTTGATGAGATACCAAATGTAGGACCAAGAAGAAAACAGGTACTGCTACAGGAATTTGGATCAATTGATGCAATTCGTCAAGCAAGCTTAGATCAACTCCTATCTGTGAAAGGGATTCCAAGAAACGTAGCTGAAAACATACATAAGCATCTCTAATTATCGGTCTAACTGCACCAATCCGTGCAAGTTGCTATTTGCTGCACGTCCGTGTGCAAATGAGATTTCAAAAATGACTGTATTCAATTAATCATCATCATTTTGTAGTAAACTTTTGATTTTATGGTACATTCTGATTTGTAGG
>VXOP01000205.1:4830-9754 GCA_009839975.1 Candidatus Poribacteria bacterium | reverse complement strand
ATTTACTTGAACTGTATGGGGCACTATTGGGTCTTACCCGATGTGCAGAAATACTGCCGACGTTAATAATCCGTCCGCCTTCGCCTTGTGCTTTCATAATTCGCATCGCTTCACGAGAACAGAGAAATGGAGCGCGTAGATTCACGCCAATGACTTTGTCCCACGCTTCTGTAGAAAGTTCGTCTATCGGTCCACCATCAAACGCACCCGCATTGTTGACAAGGATATCTAAACGATCATATTCATTCATGGCTTTTTCAAAGAGAGTTTTAATCTGTTCTTCATCGGTAACATCGGTTGGTACAGCGAGGATTTTGGCACCTCTGTTTCGGAGTTCCTCTGCAGTTTGTGTGAGTAAGGCTGCATTTCTTGCAGCGATAGTCAAACTTGCGCCTTCAGCAGCAAACCCTTTCGCTATAGCTTTTCCGATGCCTCTGTTGCCACCCGTTATAATCGCAACTTTTCCGTCTAATTGACCCATTACGAATTCTCCTTTGATAGTTTGATCAATATTTTCTCTGTTCTAACTGCTTGCACACTCCCCTCTGCGAGTCTTAATGCAGATAAATGTGCTTGTAAAAAATCTAAATCTTCAGGTGTATCTACGTCATACCACACTGGCAAGAGCTTCAGCTTTGCTTTTATTGTATGAATACGTTCTACCGTCTGCTGAAAGACATGTTTTGTACTCCATGCAATTCCCTCGTAGATAGTGGGAACTACGGCGGCTATGTTCTGAGTAGAAAAACCGATAAGATAATAACCACCGTCTACACTCGGACCGACAACTATATCACAAGTGTCAAGTGCATCAACAGTTTGGGAGATATAGGTAAGTGGCAATGTTGGACTGTCCGAACCCGTGATAATGATCTTCTCGTACCCCTCATCTGATGCCCAATGTGTTGCGGATGTCAAACGTTCTCCAAGACCATCTCCTATTTGGGGTATGTAAGTGACAGCGTCACCAATGATATTTTGTAAATTATCTTGACTCCCCTCAGGTGTATAAGCAACGATCAGGTCTATTGTTGATAGTTCCGATAATGTTTCGCACCAATCCGTTAGGAATGCTCGGTATAATGCGGCAGCCTGTTCAGCAGACAATCTTGGGATAAGCCGTGTTTTGACATGATTCGGTATCGGATTTTTTGCAAAAACGATGACACAATTACGCACTGCGCCTTACCTACAAAGTTGCTATACTTTTTCGAAAATCTCTGGATAGTTTGATGTAATCCCTTGAACGCCGTAAGAGAGCAATTCCCGTATACGATCAATATCGTCCACTGTCCAACACCATAGTGTGATACCACGTCTTCGGACTTCATAAGCAAATTCTGGTGTTATGAGTTGGTGATGCACATTGAGAATATTGCTACCGAGTAAACACACTTTTTGACACAACTGGATTGGACAGACACTTCCGTTGCGACCCCCGATCAACAAACCTGTTGAGATTTTCGGCTCTATACTACGAACAGTTTCTATGGTTGAAACATCAAATGAGATGATTATCACACGGTTAAGCATATCCATTTCACACACAATTTCTACAACCCGTTTGGTAATTGTCGTGTCCTTTATTTCTAAAACCGATATTGTCTTGTCAGCAGCAAATGCCAATACTTCAGAGAGTGTTGGAATAGGTTCACCCTCAAACCTTTTATCAAACCACGAACCTGCATCGGCGTGTTTTATTTTATTCAAGGTCATCTGTTTTATCAATCCATCCAGGTTTGTTGTCCTATCCAAAGTAGGGTCGTGTATCACAACAATCTGATCGTCGACCGTACCGTGTAGGTCCAGTTCAATAGCATCCACACCGATCTCAATTGCGGTTTTAAATGCTGTGAGTGTATTCTCTGGTGCTATTCCTGATGCGCCACGATGTGCGATACGTATGAAATCGCTATTGTGAGATGTGTGAGATGGCTTCTTAGTTGGTGTCATTAGGGTTACTGGTATTTAGATGTTGATTTATTTTCTTTGATAGGGTCGTTCGGCTGATACCGAGTAATTCCGCTGTTTTGCTATAGTTATCTGAACATTCAGCCAAAGCCAGTTCAATGAGGGTCTTGTCCAAGAGTGATACTATTTCGTTATATATATCATTTCTACCTTCAGCAATAGCTGCTTTCGTCATTTTTTGTAGAACTGTTTTGAGAGAGGATTCTAAATGTGTGGTGTCAGGTTCGTTTATGCTGCGACCTGTTCGTATCTCAATTGGTAAATGTTCAGGTAGTATTACATCTGATCGTGAAAGGGCAGCTGCGCTTCTAATACAGTTTTCTAATTCCCTCACGTTTCCGTACCAAGGGTATTTCATTATCAGTTCCATTCCATTATCGGAGATTCCCCGAATTGATTTCCCGATTTCTGTTTGTATAAGCTGTAAGAAATGTGCGACAAGTAATGGAATATCTTCTTGTCGCTCACGTAAGGGTGGCAGATGTATTGAAATGCGTTTAAAACGGTAATAGAGATCGGAACGAAATTGTCCACGTTCAACCAATTGTGCGAGTTTTTGATTTGTTGCGGCTAACACGCGGACATCCACTGTTCGTGTTTGCGTTCCCCCTAATCTTTCAATCTCTTGGGTTTGCAATGTGCGCAATAGTTTAACCTGCAATGCTGGACTCATGTTGGCGACTTCATCAAGGAAGATTGTGCCTCCATCTGCTAATTCAAAGCGTCCTGGTTTCCCTTCAGATTTTGCTCCGGTGAATGCGCCGGGTTCGTAACCGAATAGTTCACTTTCCAGTAAATCATCTGGTAGTGCTCCACAATCCACGGGTACAAAAGGGTTGTTTTTCCGTTCACTTCCTGCGTGTATAGCGCGTGCGACGAGGTCTTTTCCTGTTCCTGTTTCTCCTTCAATCAGTACTGTTGTTGTGTTGCTTGCCATGACTCCGATGAGTTTGTATATTTCGCGCATTTGCTCGCTCTTGCCGACGAGTCTGTGTCCGATCTCCTCACGGTTTTGGTTATTTTCAGTCTGAATTGGCAATATGCTTCTAACAGACTGCGTTCGGTATGCGCGTTCAAGCACACTCTTCACGACAGTTAAATCGATTGGTTTGGGTACAAAATCAAAAGCGTGTAGTCGCATCGCTTCTATTGTTGTGTCAAGGTCATCAAAAGCAGTAATTATGACGACGATCACTCCTGGATGTTCTGCTTTTATTTTTTTTAATGCTTCTAACCCGCTCATTCCTGGCAGTTTCACATCGAGCAGAACAACATCTGGTTTGTCGGTAGCAATTCGTTGTAGCCCCTCTTCAGCACTGTTTGCGATGCTGGAGCTATACCCTTCACCGTCAAGGAACTGCTGAAATGCCCAACAGATTTTCTCGTCATCGTCAACAACCAAGACATTTTTCATAATGAATGTCCTTTATAGCGAACTTTAGAATAAAGTGAAACACTCCACGGCGGGCGAGGTGACCTCGCCCCTACGTTGGGTGTTCTTTGTCATCGGTGTATGGGGTGACATGTCTCATTAATTACTAACTTTACTATATCTGTTTGCCTTGTCATTTTTTTTGTCTACTGCCGCCTTCTATAGAGAGTAGAAATTTCTTTCCGTCTTCACTCATCTCTACCTCATCCGTTTCTGTGACGTTCTCCTCAAGTTTTTTCTTGAGAACAGGATAAGAATCGACAATAGGGATTTCACTGCGTGAAGTTAGTTCAGGTTTTCGTGCATCTGCAGCATGTATTGCGTCTGCAAGTTGCTCATTTTTGCGTGTTGTATGTTCAATGTCTCTTTCTTTGAAGTCAGGTAGAACTTTGTCAGCAAAGAGTTTTAGCGATTCACATATATGCTCATGTTGATTCATGCCTGCTTGCTGGATAAAAACAACTTGGTCAACACCTGCGTTCTCCATTACCTCTAAATGTTCACGAACTTGTTCGGGTGTACCGATTCCAGCGCGAGCTTCTGATGGGTCTTGTTCAGATTGCTTATACAACTTCCAAATATCTGTTTCACCTGGTGTTTGTGAACCATTGTAGTAGTAGTGTGCAAGCGCAAAACGGAAGAAGCGGAATCCATCTAAGCCGCGTGCGAGTGCGGTTTCTTCATTTTCATGGCAAGAGAAACCTGATACCATTGCGATATTTGGATTGACTCTTTGTGTGAGGGGTTTGCATTCTTTTTCAAAGATTTCATAGTACTCTTCTACCCAGAATTTTGCTTCTGCTGCATCTACAAAGGCGAATGTAAGTGCCCCTAATCCATATCTTGCTGCGAATCGGAGACTGTCTCTACTTGAGCAAGCGACCCATGGGGGTGGATGTGGTGTTTGCAGTGGTTTTGGTATGACATTGCGCGGTGGCATTGAGAAGTGCTTTCCATCATATCCAGGGTAGGGGGATTGTGTCATCATCTTTGCGGCTTCGCGTGTGCATTCCTCCCACATCTCTTTTTTGCATTTTGGGTCAACTTTAAAACCCCCGAGTTCCATGTGCGAAGCAGATTCCCCTGTTCCCCACTCAACGCGTCCATTTGATACCAAGTCGAGCGTAGCGATTCGTTCAGCCACCCGTGCGGGATGATTATATGCTGGTGGCATCAGAACGATCCCGTGTCCTAAGCGGATTTGCTTAGTGCGTTGACTACATGCAGCAAGAAATACCTCTGGTGCAGAGGAGTGTGAGTATTCTTCAAGGAAGTGGTGTTCTACTTCCCAGATATAGTCGAACCCGAGTTTGTCAGCAAGTTCAACCTGTAGTAATGCGTCTTGGAATAGTTTATGCTCTGCTCCTTCTTGCCAAGGTCGTGGGATTTGGTGTTCATAAAACAGGCCAAATTTCATAGATCCGTGTCGTTCCTTTCTCCTAATTTTCGAGTGTCTGCATTTCCGTGTCTGTCTGTTTTAAACATCTACGAGCCCACGCGACGTAGAGGAATGGTGGTGTT
>VXOP01000205.1:0-4820 GCA_009839975.1 Candidatus Poribacteria bacterium | reverse complement strand
AAGAGCCAGGTCTGCATTTCCGTGTCTGTCAATTGCCAATCAAATAGGTCTAAGTTTTCGCGCAGATGTGGTTGTGAACCAGACTTTGGAATTGTAATGATTCCTTTTTGTATTAGCCATCGCAATGCTACTTGTGCTGCTGTTTTACCGTGTCTACTTCCGATTTCACGCAATTCTTTATCATTGACAATGCCTCCTGCAGAAAGTGGTCTGTGTGCAGTGATAGGAATATTGAGTGCTACACAGTGCTTTCGCAAATCTTCTTTATTGTTTCGGACATGGTACTCCACCTGATTTGTACAAATTGGCAGTTCAGATTTCTCATAGGCTTCATTTACCTGAGTGATGTTAAAATTGCTTATGCCGATACTCTTGACTTTACCAGTGTCGTATATTTCCTTGAAAGCACCGAAAGTTTCCTCAAATGGGACTGAATCGCTGGGCCAATGGATTAGCAGTAGATCGACATAGTCCATCTGTAGGTCATTTATACATACCTCAAATTGACTTAGAACATCGTCCCGTTTCAGATGTGTATGCCATATTTTAGAAGTAATGAATAGTTCTTCCCGTTCAGCACCGATTTCCCGCAGTGCTTTACCGATTTCACGTTGGTTTTTATACATCCATGCAGTGTCAATATGTGTATATCCCAAGTCGATAGCTAATTTGACAATTTGTTCACACTGGTGTCCATTAAGTCGCCAGGTTCCCAGGCCTAAAATTGGTATTTTGTGTCCTGATGCGAGTGTAATGTTTTCCATTGTTTGTTTATGGGACATTAACTTATCCCGTATCTCCTTTCTTCTTGCATGATATTGAAATCTGTAAAAAAGTCAAGAGAATTGTGAATGTTCAAAAAAAGTTGACATCCTCTTTTTAACCGTGTATAATATATCATGTTCTTTGGGTCGAGTGGTGGAATCGGTAGACACAATGGACTTAAAATCCATCGCCCATAAAAAGGCGTGAGGGTTCAAGTCCCTCCTCGACCATGCTCTTCTCATATATCTTATCGCAGGGTAGAGCAGTCTGGTAGCTCGTCGGGCTCATAACCCGGAGGACGTGGGTTCAAATCCCACCCCTGCAATCTCCATTTATTCCCATTTGACTGGTAAGTGACTAAATTCCCAAACCGTCATCAATTTCACGTTGATATGTGTTGATGGATTCGTTTAGCATATCGTCTATATGGACAATCTGTCCAGTAGTGCCGGATTCAAGCATTGCATAAGAGATAGCAACGGAACGTGTGCCTTGATATGCGTCAACTTCAATTGTGCGCTTTCCTGCGATTGCTTCAGCGAAATCGCCGTATTCAATTGCGATGATTTTTGCATCAGTGTCTGTAAATGGCAGGTGGTATTGCCACAGACGGTCTCCCTCAAATAGGTCGGTTGTGACAGCATCAAGTCGGAAATCTGGCACCATGTCTAATAGTTTCTCGTCTTCAATCGTCCCATGTCCGTCTATTTGCAGCGAGATTCCCCCTCCACTTCTGTCTCCGGGGAGTGTCATTGAACCTTTTGCTCCGTGTATCTGTCGTGTCCAGCTACCCTTTCCCCATGCGCCGTGGTCTTCAATATACTGTCCAACCGTTCCGTTTTTGAAAGTTAACGTTGCATAGGCTGCATCTTCTGCGGTTGCCTTAAATTCGGCAGGCATTTTCCGTTGCCACTCTGTATAAACACCAGCGGGATTGGAACCGGAATCCCCTGTCACAGCAGCAGGATTGTGTCGAATCGGTTCGTGAAGCCGTGTTTGTGCATATACGGTTTCTACTTCACCGAGCAGATACTCAATCATATCAGCATAGTGAACGCCGACATCCAACAGCACGCCGCTCTGATCTTTCTGATGTCGCCATACGGAGATTAGCATTCGGTTTGTTCCACCGATTGCATGGTGCATGAGGAAACGCGGTTTACCGATAACTTCTGCATCAAGTAAAGCTTTTGCGAGTCTATTGATTGGGTCGCGGCGGTAGTTTTCTGCGACACTCAACACAACATCAGACGTATCGGCTGCGTGCTGTATGAGGTTGCATGCGCGAACGGTTAGACCCATCGGTTTTTCGACCATAGTGTGCCAGCTGCGTTCAAGTGTTTCAACAGCAACAGTATGGTGGTAGGGTGGCGTTGTTGTTACGTCAACTGCGTTAACGTTAACTTTGGCAAGTTCATCTAAGTTAGTAACAACAGTTGGTTTCTTACCAAGTCGTTCTTCTGCCTGTTTAGCGAGAGATTCAGCATTTGAAATGACTGGATCACATGCAGCAACGAGTTCAAATCTATCCCATCCGACACGATTCAGTTCTGTTAAACCGTACATGTGTCGGTGTCCCATACCACCGCAGCCGATAATTGCTAATCTAATTTTTTCCATATCCTGTCTCTATTTATGAAGATTAAGATTCAAATTGGGTAATATACGGGCTGGGGAACCCAACCCCTACGAGGGGAACCCAGCTCCTCCGATCGTTTTGATGGATTGGATTACCTGTATATTTATTTAATCTTTATCTGTTAAGTATTATTTCTAACCTACTGAAATCAGTTTCCAATGCTGATTTATCGTCACGATATATTTTTTGTCTGGCTAGTACCTTGTCAACGTATATTTTACCTCTACTTGGAAGGGGACCTTTAATTTTGACTCTGCCGGGTCCAACATTATATGCACCGAGTGCTAAAGTCTGGTTATTCTGATACCTTTCCAATAGATAGTTGAAATATGTCAACCCTGCTTCAAGGTTTTTCTTTGCGTCAAATCTCTCATCTACCTTCCCATCAATGTTGGGTTTTGTTTTATTTGTGTAGTGTGGCACTCTCAACCCGTATTCTCTTGCTGTAGCAGGTAATATTTGCATTAAGCCTCCAGCACCTGTTTTTGATACAGCAATTGGATTGAATTTTGATTCTACATAAATGATTGCTAACATTAATTCAATGGAGATATTATATTTTTCTGCAATTTGTATGCTTGCCTTTTTTGAGGATTTTTGTTTAGGTTCAGTTTTATGATGTGTTGTGTTGGTGGGTGTTTGATGAATAGATGTTTCTTTTGTGTATTCTTGCGTTGATTCCCCAAAAGTGAAACCGAATGAGAGCAGATGTTTATGGTTTAGGTTTCCTTGATTAAGATAGGCATAATAGGTCTGCTTCCCCCATTTATTTAATGAGAAACCCATACTCCATGAATGTGCATACTCACCTGAATCAAAGACAAAATGTGAGCCGACGTTTGCCGAAAGTATACCGGTTATGAATTCTACACTTGTGCCAAAACCTGGGGAGGTGACATTATAGCATGCATGCCATTTCACTTGCTGAAGTGGTATAAGTGTTGTTCCGAATGCCAATTGTGAATTAAATGTATTGAGGATAACACCGTTCTGATCTCGGATAGATACGCCACTAATATCGCGAAATTGCATACCTACCAGTGCATTCGGTGAAAGTGTTATTAATGCCCCAACATCGTAGTTTTGTGCCCAAAGACTATTTTCATAAGGTGCTCGGCTAAAACCTGTACTCACACCGAGTTGTATGGTACCGAACTTCCTTGCATACGATAGCAAGGCTTGGTTGTATCCATATTCAAACGTGCCGATTGGATTGGAATTGTGGTCTATGAGGAATCGATCAGCGTTGTTGAAATCGAGAAGGTTAATTCCGAATGTGCCAATGACTTTGACAGGATAGGCGATAGACAAGGCACCCTGAGAAAGGTCATAAATCAGGTTGCCCTGGTCAAGTGATGCGAGTCCTGCTGGGTTCCAGAGTGGACTTGTAGCATCATCTGCGCTGCTAATATAAGCTCTGCTCAGTCCGATTCCTCGTGTGCCGATTACAGGTCTCGGTTCGGGGATGCCGATGTTGGATTGATCATTTTTCGTTTCAGCGAACGTGGTACTTACACCTTGAGAACCGGTGAACAAGAGGAGCAAGATGATTATGCATAGCCATTTATTGTCATGGCATATAGTGTTACGGTAGATCAAGGTGGCGAGCTGGGTTTTCACTTTTACCTTTGTATCGGATTTCAAAATGCAGATGTGGACCGGTTGAAACGCCAGTATTCCCGGATAACCCGATAACTTCACCTTGTTTGACTATGTCTCCAACAGAAACTCGGAATCTTGACAAGTGTGCGTAGCATGTTGAATAGTTATCGGCATGTTGTATTCGAACGATGCGACCATATCCTCGTTCCCAAGCAGCATAAACAACTCTACCTGTCTTTGAAGCGTACACTCTTGTCCCCGTGGCAGCGCGGAAATCTATACCTCTATGCATCAAGTACTTTCGGTTGACTGGATGATGTCGATATCCGTATCTTGAAGTTACATATAACGGGATGCGCAACGGTTTTGCGAAACCGTCAATAGTTTCACCTGGTATGTAAATTTTCTGTCCGATTCTGATACGTTTTGGATTAGAGATACCATTTAGATATTGGAGTTTTTTCCAGTCTTTAATACCGTGACTCTGTGCGATACTATATAAACTGTCTCCATCCGTTACAGTATACCAAACGCCATCTGAATTCCCGTTTGAACTGGAGGGTTTTGATCCGATTGGTATCAACAATTTATCTCCAATTTGCAGGTGATTCATAGATTTCAAACTGTTGGTCTGAGCAATAGATTTCATAGGTACTTCATATTTTCTGGCAATTTCAGATAACGTTTCCCCTTTTTTTACCTGATGTAGCATTCCAATACATGAAGATGTCAATGATGCTGAAATGAAAACAATGATTAAGACGAGAATAGTGACTTGAATTTTGTTTTTCTTCATATTTTACCCGTTTTTGGT
>VXOP01000332.1 GCA_009839975.1 Candidatus Poribacteria bacterium | reverse complement strand
ACCGATAGAATTAACCTATATATTTCCGTGCAAATGTGTCCATTGCACTTCTTTATACGATTTGCAACTTGGCATGAAGCCAAGTAGGGGCTATCTCCCAAAGTCTTTCTGAAACTTCAAAAAGACGCTAATTTATTTGTGAATATCTGTTCTTCTTGTGGTTTTTAAGAAGAATAGCGTGATTTTTGCTAAAAAATATCACAAATATATCTATCATTATATCATAAAATACCCTGAAAAATCAAGAAAAAACACCACTGTTAATCAACCTTTAGCAGATAGGAATTCATTAAGTTGTCTCCAAGCAAGTTGATATGCGCGTCTTGAATTCGGAGATAATGCATCCCATGCTATACCAATTCGTATTTTATCATCATTTGTGAGTTGTAGATCATCAGTTTGGTCAATCGTAACTAATTTTTGCATAATGTCTAACTTTTACTGGCACCAAAGCGTGTGTAGCAGATTGCCAGTATTAGAACGCTCCTTTATTTCACTTTCCGTAAGACCCCATTTTGGGTAGAATTCTCTGTCACGCTCAACACGTTCTTCTCTCTCAAGCTTTTCCAATACGCTTCCAATAATAGGATAGTCACGCCCTTTGATCCCGTAAGATGCCTTATCAATGCCAAGTCGTTTGCTAATGTCTGCAGGTTTCAAATACTCTGATTGTTCAATAAATAAAACTGAAAGGACTGCTTCTTCAAGCAGAATTAAGCTCGTTTCCGCCAGTTGTTTGGGACTTATCATAATTTAAATAGAAACTACACATCTTGTATTAAGTTTGGCATAATATTTTTAATTGCTTAATTTTTGTTGTTAAGTTTTAATGCAGTCATAATATCTTGGAGGTAAAAACTGTGAAAAGGTTTTTAAGTATAATTACTGCACTCAGTTTATTCATGTCGTTTGGTATATATGATGCACATTCAGCATCTAATCAAGCGATTTATGATAATTACTATTTTGACTCACAAGGCAATTTTGTAAACCATGTAAAAACTGTTCAAGGTGCAAAGGATGATGAAGCTACGACAAAAACATCATATATTTTGTACCATATTACAGACAGTAATGGAGACACGTGGACCATGACTGTCGGTGTGGTATACGAAAAATGGGGCGTTGCCATAACAATTAACGAAGACGGAACAGTCGACGTAGAATGGAAATGGAAAGTGTTTTACGTCTGGTGGGCAGACAGTCAATCAATTGTCAATTTTTTCAATTTACATACATCTAACCCATGGTGGTAGTAATTAATCAAACTCATATATCTTGAGATTATCAATGATAATCTCAAGATATATCTAATAAATAAATAAGGAGATTATAATGATTAACAAAATATCTATCAAGAAGGTGCTTTTTATTGTAGGAGTCTTTGTTATTATTTCTGTTATATCTGCAGGTCTTTATATCCATTCACTCAGCAGCAAACCAACAATAACCCCTGTCAAAATGAACGAAACAGAACTGATGGATGCTGTTAGAAAAAACATCGATAAATTAATTGCTCAACAAAAAGAACAAAAGCAGTCATACGAAAACAAGAATACAACTACAAAAGATATTGATGCACATGACGAAAATCGGACGAATCCATCTACGAATTCGGAAATGGATACACTTGATTCTGATATAAGCAATTACAGTGATGCGGAGTTAGTCAACCATTTTATGAATGAAGCACCAGAATTCAACATTGAAAAATCAAATCAATCTAAATTAGAAAACACCCCATTTAACTTTGACAATCTTCCATTTAACCCGTTAGCTCCATCAACATTACCACACTTTATTGACAACAATCCAAAACCTACTCGGAAAATCAAAATCAACTCACAAAAAGAACTGCAAGAACTCATTGGCAAGTGGGAAAATAGTGATAACCCAAGAATGGAAATGATGGCAAAACACTTAAGAACACTACCTATTGACAAAAATGATGTTAGAATTAATATTGAAATTGAAGAATGATGCTAAATTAGCACTTGATAAATGTTATTATCAAAAACTATCATAACTTGAAAAATACAAAATATCATCACTTTTTCCATCACTTTTTTCAATGAAAAATACATCACAACATCGTATCAGACAGAAATATCTACAATCCCAAACCGGAGACGAAACCGTGAGAGAAAGACACACCCAACAGAAAACGATAAGTTTCACGAAAACTATGTATGAAAAAATCAGGAAAGCAGCAAGTGAATTTGAAGCGTCATTTGCAGAGGTCGTTCGCGAATGTATCAATCGCGAACTGGACAGGTTTATTGACAGAGAAAAAAAGAGAAAACAATCACAACGAAATCCGTAGAAGCATAGACACAGACTAATAAAAGCCGTTCCGAAAAATCACGGAAAATGACACCCTAATAAACTGAATATTTTTTGCACTGTGTGGTCGGATAAAAAACTGGCATAAAATTTGCCTTGTCTGAGATGGTTATATTGGAACAAGATCAGAGACGACACCGCCAAAGGCGCAAAAACGGATAAATCGCGCAAAAACGCTATTTTGACGAAACACCTTGAAATAAAAGACTTGAGAATGCGATATAAGACACTTATTGAAGTTCTAACGTTTTGTCTATTTCGGGGAACCCTGTTTTGAGGTATTTCGGATCGGTGTGGATGTCGGGTGGGTAATGGATTTGCCAGACTTTGACATCCGTTTCTCCGGTTTTTTGAATCTCGTAAACAAGCTTAAATGTGTCACTTTGAATGCCACACAGAAACAAACGGACCGCGAAGTTGTTCCAAGCAATAGGTGGCACATAATAACCTTTTTGGAACTGATGGAACTCATCAAAATAGAGGATAATGCCGCCTGTTTTTGAACCCTCTTGAGTATTGGAGATATTGCGTTCTTTACCGCTAAAAACGACATACGGAATATCTGCAACTGTTCCATTTTTACGTACAATTCTGGCTGAGGACAGTGTGTTGTTCTCGGGATCCATATTTATCTGAATGTTATTAAAAAAAGATATTTCTTTTCCGGAGAATAGAGAGATATGTTCCTTTTCGCGTTTGCTTCGGAGCTGAATGATTTCAAATGTCGGTGTCTGCTCGGAGTGCCGGCCAATCTTGGAATAGGCATGAGCCATTTTGGTGATATCCACTTCAGTGAGCATTAAGTGGGTTGCCCCGTGGCTTTTTAGGAATTGAAGCACCTCTTTTTCTGATTCTCCACAGAAGAGGTATCGGTAATAGAGATGGATCCAATGCTGTATGAACGTGTCTTGGTCCGTAATTGTTTTGACACCGCCCAGTACGTTGAGCTGGCTTCCGTGTATCCAGTCCGTAGCGACGACAGCGGTGTTTGGGAGTTCTGTTTTCATCCACTGAAACGTTTGATCAATCGTCTGGTATGGTGGTACACTTCTAGGCGGGTGTTTTATCGCGCGAAGCGTATTCCATGCGTATCCGAATGGAGAAGGCAGCCAGACGAGAACTGCCAGCATTGCGACAGCCGTGCTTATTTTTAGGACCGGCTGCGGTATCTGTCCGCTGACTTTTTCGATCCGTTTCACGCTACAGAATTTCACGCTACAGAATTGTATAAGTTCCGCAGTAAAGAAAGCAATGACCGGGGTGGTAAAGATGGCGTATCGTTCTGCATCACGGGTGAGGGCTGTCCAAATCAAAAACCATGTGAGGGCGGCAACATAAACGAGTTCGTTCTTCAATTGCTGGTCACGCCGCCACGCTATAAACATAAGCATCATCACAATTGCAGCGAGAGCGATAAAAAACATGAGCGTGTTATTCTCTGCCCCCGACAGTGAATCTAAGTATTCACGGAAAAAGGAGGTAAAGGTGAAAAACGTGAGAGGAATGACAAGCAAAGCACCATGATTTTGCCACTGGTGCATGGCAGAAATCATAACACCTATGATGCCCAATACAAAAATATATCCGAAGAGTATCATCCAATATTGTGAATTTGTGTCTGTGAGTTCGCCGACGTTTTGCATGATTGTATTTTGACTCAATGGAACGGTTGTCTCTGCGAAGGTGTTTCGTTGTATCCAAACATAACCGATTGCGAGCGCAAGGGTTACCAACGCCAATCCGAGCGATAGGGTGCGGGCATAAGGTCGAAGTTTTGCTATTTTGGCGAGGAGAAGATGTCGGAGTGCGCGGATGCCTAAAAGCACGACCGGTGGCACCAGGACAAAAACGAAAAGGTGTTCCGCGAAACCGTAGCCGTTCCGATAAGCCGGCGAGGCGAGGTAAAGTGTCGGGACGAAGGTTAGCACCCACAACAGATAAAGATAGAGTCCTTCCTCTGTTTCGTTTGTCAAAAACCGCCACAGTTCCACAATGATGATGATGCTCAAGAACACGCCAAAACCTTCCCAACTGATACCGCCGAGAAAGACAATGGTGCCGCTTGCAAGCGTCCAAAGCAGACGTTTATGCCGGTGTGTTGCTTGTAGAGATACAAGATAGGTCGTAACCGCGAGTATGCCGAGCATCAAACACCAAGCATCTCGGTCACCGAAGCCTGCGACCGAGCGTTCTATACTGCCCGGCAGTGTTCCCAGTAGTATACCCACAATGCCAGAAAAGAGAAGTCCGTGGGTCTGGTAAAGAAAGAGACAGAGCACGCCGAGCCCGATACAAAAACAAACCACAGGTATGTAGAGGCAGACCTGATAAAGCGTGATGTTTGGGAACACTGCTGAAACGGCTTTATGGGTAAACGCGAGGACGTAGCCGTAAAGGTTCAGGGTTTGTCCTAAATCTCTACCGAGGGGCAACCACCGGTGCATATCGCGTTCTGGAAGTTGCCCGTGTTCGGAAATCAGCGATGCTTGCCAGTAGTAGAGATAGGGATCTATCCCCGTAAAATGTCCATCTGGGATAACGTCTACACTCAAGATACGAATCCAAAAGGCAATACAGAGAATCGCACACAATAGAAATGATTTTCGCAACTGCAAGAAATTAATACCCTCTTTGCCGGATGTTCAGATGCGCGGTATCTCATTTGTTCCAAGAACGTAAATATCAATCTTCACACATTTGAAAAGATTGTCCAAACTTTAGTATTTTTTTATAATTTCTATTATGGGTTCATCTTCTACGGACCGCCAAGCTCTAATTTTTTTATCCGGATGTTCCTCAGCGCGGAGTCTCATTTGTTCCAAGTGTTCTGGCCGGATAGCAGGCGTCTGAGTGAACTCTTTCTCCAACACCTGATACTCGTATATCTCTCGATATGTGTAGGAGTCGGCTGTGTTTACTTTCCTATGCAACGTTAAATATGTATAAGCCTTCGGATGATTTCCGAACTCCGCAAGGAACGCCTCTCTATCTATCTCTGTTATCCCATCTGGAGAAACACTCTTCCACGCCACCACGCCGGGGGGCGGTTGATCCCCACTTGGGGGGACCTCCAACGTTTCTTCAATGTACTGTGTGGCTGATTCTACAAGTGAGTCGTGCGGATGTGTGTGTCCATGAGAGCCAGGATGCTCGTGTAAATCGCCGTGAGCGTGAGGAGGAGACACGGGATCGTCTAATGTCTGTCCGCCTTGATTTTCGGGCGTTCTCCCTTCGTGTTGCGTTGGTGTTTTTTCTCCTGCGGACACTTCGCGTTGCTTCGTGGGGGGCTGCGGCAAGTTTTCGATGAACCTCTTGGTATCATAGTGCATATAGACGGTAAATGCGAACAGTCCTGCAAACATGAGACAGGCAGCGACCAACAACTTTTTCATGCGTGAACATCCTCTTTATATGGCACTGAAACACAAAACGAAGTTTTGCGTTTCAGTGCTGTTTCAATGGCACGTCAATCCTATACCCATTTTCGACCGAGAACAACGATCCTGAGACCCCACGGATGCCCATTCGGGTAACTCCTGATGTGCTCCCATGCAGCAGTACTGCCGGCGTAATAATGGTAGTAGGTATAGTGAGGTGTATGTTCCGCGTACTCATTTACGAGCTCAAAGCCAAGAAACCTATATTCTTTCCAAGACCACACTTCATAGACTTCACGTACAATCACATCTGCGCCGGCGTTCGCTTCTTGTAGGAAAAAAGGGACAAAAGATACGAATCCCACAGCAAAGATACAGATAAAAGCAATCATTTGAGACAAAGACATTTTCATTAGAGAATTCTCCATTTTTTTTACAATTTAGGTTAGCACTGTACATAGACCATTTATGGCAGTGCCCCGTCGATGGTGGCAGTTCCACCCTCGGCGGATATCAAAACATTCTAGGCTGCCTCTTCAAAAAACGATTTTACACGTACTGTGAAAAATCGTCAACAAAAAAATAATAGCAAAAAAGCATTTTTTCGCTCATCTTGTCAAAAAAAACCGATCAAAACGGGTCCATACCCCCAGAACGCCACCAATTGATACGATAGACAACACGCTGTTTTATCAGATATGCCTGATACGTTTCCCAGGAGGTGTCTGGAGGGAGTCCTTGGGTGTTAAGATATGCTTCCCTTTCTAAAGTATTCAGCGTCCGCCAATAGGTTCGTGCTGGGGTTAATATACACATACGCGTTTCTAAAGCACTCTCATAGTCCGAGAAGTCCAAAAAGGGATGACCTAATTCAAGCAGCTGCGCAATATATCCATCCCACGGGTAAAACGTATCTGCTCTGTTTACGGTGTTGCCATATTTATAGCACAACTTTTCATGCCATAATCTGTGCATGTCAGCAACGGTGTAGCGTTGATAGAAGTTTTTGACAGCACGGAGGTTCAGTTCATTCCAATCTTTAAACCATAAAAACCCTTTTGTGTCACGCAAATCGGGACTGTGTTGCTCTGCGTTAACATGTGAAGTTGGCACCGCTGACTTCCAAGTGAAAATAGAGATAACACCTATCGCAGCAACGATAAGCAGCACGATGATAAACCAAAACTTCGGCTTTGCCATACATTGTCGGACGACTTCAGATATTGACACATCAAAACGTTTTGCAGTCTTTTTTATTTTCGCAAACATGGTCGGTGTAAAACTAATGCTGTGCATGGCTGTGAGTTTTTCTCTTCTATTCATTTCTCTCATACCTCCTTGTGTTGTCCAATAGCAGAAAGTATTATAATATAGATTTAGAATAAGAAAGTCAATAAAAAAGTTGTTGCTCCTTCTACCCTTCCACAGTCCTACATTAAACTCCCTGCTCCAAAATCCTTTCCTTATCATCCTCATAAGCAGCGACAACAGGTGCAAGAATGCCCTGGCAGAACTCCGCTTCAAGGATTGCGTTAATCTCCGCGGTCACCATCCCACCCTTCTGATACACCACTATAGCATAAGGGTGCTCAACAAGTTTTTGACGAACAATATACGATTGGAGACGTTCAGCAGCACGTTCAACCAACCCTGGGTCGGCATGAACGGCTTGACGGATCAGATTATTCCGCTTAGCACAAAATTCTGTCTTCAGATCTTCAAGTGCTTTCTCTTTTGCCTTTTCAGCACGCATCTGGCGTTGTTTTTGGAGTTCCGGATCATGATAGTTTTCGCGAACAGCTTCAATGATATACCCTGCCCGGTTCTTAATACCCACCGCATCTAACGACATCTCTATCTTCTCACCGACATATTCCAGAAAATCAGCATAACTCCCCGGCACTGGCAACTTTGAGGATATGACAAAATCCCACTCCTGTTCAGCAATACTGACCGCAACTTTCTGCTCAATCCCCGCCTGAACAAGTTCCAAGGCAACAGGATGGAAATTCTCTACATCCGGGTAGACCGACTCTTGAACCGGTAACTCTTTCGTGCGCTTAATACGAAACTTTAGTTCACCGATCTTCTGTCCAATCCGTTTCTGTTCAACCTCAATCTCGTAGTTGGTCAAGTCATTGATCTCTTTGACAGCAGGTTTTATCACATCTCGGTTGAGAAAACCGAACACCGAATATTCATCCGGCTTTAGCCCAATTAAATCTTTAAAAGTCGCAAGCGGAATGAAGGGAGTTTCACCTTGATCGCGATCCGTATATGCATTTGCAAGTAGAACGTTCCACGTCCGCCGCTGTAAAAGTGAAATTTTGCTCTGAATCTGAAGTGCCGGACTCGCCTTAATAACCTCATTGATTTCGGCTAATTTAATGGTTAGATACCTCCAATTTTCACGTTTTCTACGAACATTCTACAATTTAAAATGAGAACATATCAAAACAATTCTCATACATTATCCCATAAACTCTCATTTTAAAATCCGAAAATCCAGACAGTATATAGCCTCGTAGCACCCTTAAAACATTTAAACATGTATTTAATTTAAAACTGTTAAACAACATGCAGAAAGCGGCTTCCTGAGACGACAATGAATCTGCTACGATCATATCTATATTAGATGAGCATAAAATATTTGATCTCGAATATAGTGAGTATGGTGAATATGATGATGATCGGCTTGCAATTTCAATCGCAATAAATATTGCGCGACAGCTGCTGCAAGAACCAAAAATTACAGCAAGCCAGATTGTTGGGATTGGACACGCATTGTACGCCCTTCAACGACTTCCCGTAGTTACCGCATAGCTGTTCCCACACCCCATGCTTTAGCTTGCGGGATGTAGACGGTTTTGATGGGTTTTTGATAAAAATTGTGTTGACAATATTTTTTAAATGTTTTATACTAATATAAGGTGAGTTCATTTTTCTTCAGATTCTCCAACTCTCCAACCATAATATCTTTAAGTAACAATCAAGCAGCGTATTTGCCGTATACACTGCTTGATTGTTTTTAAATATTGACTAATAATGTTAATTTATGATATAATTTTAAACGTCTTTAAAATAAGACAAGTACAGCAGAAAAGCAGCCATGCACAGGGAATCTTGGCTGCTTTTCTGTTTAATACCACCCACTTGTTAGCAGCATCACACTGCTATGTCAGTTTCAAATTCCATCAAAGATTGTTTTTCTTTTCTCGCTTGCAATACATTTTCGACCATGAGATCGGCTAAGTGTATTATGATTTCAGTTGTTATTATTACTGATCTTCTGTCTTGCATATCCCTACATATACAAGGCAAGCGAACAACCCACCCGTATTCCGCTTTGTGCGGAGAAAAACTGAAAACATGCAATAGGTCTTTTTGGTCGCTGTGCCAGATATCCCAATAAAATTCTGTCGGCACGGCATATCCCTTGACCACATTAATTTCCGTGAACAGATTTTTTTTATCATCAAGCATTGAGCGTTCGTCATGATCTTGTAGTAATTCTTCCGTTTCAATATTTTCGTCTTCAACTTCAATGTCGCCGAGATAATCTTCTAATTTTAGTTTTGGCATGCTGTAATACTCACCGGTTTGGTAGCACAATCAAGGATGAATGTGCTACAACACGCACAATCTAACAGAATGTCTATTATTGGTGAAGGTATTGCTATAGAAATGGTATTACTTTTTTGGTTTAAAAAGTTTGGGGTCAATTTCAACGTTCAAACTGATGTTGGAAATATATACCTCATTATGCGATTCGTTCTTGAAAATAATTTGATGCACGATTTTGATACCATCTACTTCCTTATACTGCTTGAAAGACTGAACTGTATCTACACGTCCGTCACTAAATATATACTGCAAAATAAGATGTGTCTTTTCACTGATGAAGATTCTTAATGGTATTCCTGAAGGTTGACGAACACGTAACACAACAGCAGATTCACCATTCACTGTCTCTGTTCCGACATACTGTGTAGGAATCTCGTTTTGCGCGAGTTTTATCAATAGCCATATCGGCTCACTGAAAAC
>VXOP01000343.1 GCA_009839975.1 Candidatus Poribacteria bacterium | reverse complement strand
TACAATCTCATGTTATTCAAGATTTGAAGCTAATATTATAACAGATACATTAAAGAACATGCAACTTAAAAAAATTAACTAATGACATGAAGATGTTGGGTATTATGATTATGTCATAGGCTGTTTGATGCGAAAAACTTTTTCACAGTGAACCTCCTTTGAAAGTATTATTTATGATATAAAAACTTCCTTTGAAATGAAAACACCTCATATAATAACTTAATCTTCATGAAGAATGTGGCAGAATACGCGTTTGGTATTCTGCATTAATTAAAGCGATATTTTCAATTAGAAATGGTATTACTTAATGACGACAATTTTCCCAAATTTTTGAACACGTTCGTCGTCCTTTGTTGCTGTGAATTTGTAGATATAGACCCCATTTGCGAGCGGATCACCGTCCGCATCTAATCCCTCAAAGTGGTATTCGTTATAGGAGGTAGATGCATCAAGTGTATCTACCGATGTAATGAGTTTACCTGTGAGTGTGTATATTTTAAGACTTACTTTGTCGGCACTTTGGGTGAGATAGTAGGCGAAATCTGTGCCTTTTCCTTTACCCTGTCCTGGTTTGAACGGGTTTGGGAAGTTTGCTATGTTCTTAATCTCAAATCCACCTGCGACCTTTGCAGTGAGTTCTGCATCGTCTACATTCCCGTTTGCATCATGTGCTTGCAAGCGAATTCTTAGATTTCCACTCTGTAATGCAGTCGTAGGTGAGTAGGTTACCAGAAGTAGATTAGTGTTGGTTGCAGAGGTAGATAGGGTGTATTCATCTTGTGGTATTCGTTTACCGTTCTGTGTGAGGATTATCTTATCCGGATGCGGATCAATCCCGTTGGCATCTTCAATCCTTGCTGTGAATGTCGGTGATTCAGGGATGTAATCCCCTTCAATGAATCCTTGATTTTCAACAGTTAAAGAGAGTGTTGGTGGGGTGCTATCTGAATGTGAAAGCAGTGCGAAGGTGCCGGGAAGTGTAACCTCTGCAGAGATAGAGTCATCGTTTTCTATTTGCTGTCCGATGCGAATCCAATTTCCTGTTTCATCGTCTTTTTTATAGATGTATTTTTCATAGTTGTTTGGGTCATCAGGTGTTGTGTCTACAAAAGTTACTATACCCTGCAATTCAGTTTCCTCAGTAACGTCAAGACGGTATGCAAGAGACGGAGCCGGATCAACTACATGAGATGTATACGTTATATCTGGTTGGTTAGGTATTGTCAATGCTTCGGTTTCAAAAGTAATTACCGACAAGGTACTGTCATTCTCATCTGGGATGGAGAAATGGAATATACCGTCTGGACTCTGAATTGGCGTTCTGATGTTATCGGGTGTCAGAAACAGACGATTGTTGTCAAACTCAGTTGAAGCGAAGTTATTGAATTCATTTGATTCTTGCAGAACTCCGTAGGGATTTTCGTCTGAAGTCATGTCTACCAGAATAGCGATAAGGTGTTTACCGGGGGGTGGTGTCCATGGTACTCCTACCACTGTTATCTCATTGGCACTTACTTCCGATAGTATCTGTTGCTTACCTCCAATTAACGTTGCATTTTCTAATGTTTCACGTGTAATATCCTGTGTATCAACGTTTTCATCAACAGGTATTTGAAAAAAGTGAACGGGTATATTCTTTGAGGGAACTGTTCCGTCGTTTAATATCTGAACTGACAGAAGGTATGGAGAATCACTACTCCAGTTGATAGTATCTTCCAAGACAGTGAGATCCGCTTCACCAATATCAAAGGTAACGATCTCAGTATGAAGTATATGTCCATCTATAGGTTTTATCTGAATAGTATAGTCAACCTGTCTACCCACGTAACGAAAGGGGATAGGTTCCTCGGTTTTAAAGGTATTTCCTTCAATGCGAACCATGGGTATTTGCTCTGTATCTTGATGTATGGATCTGATGTCAATATCGCTCCAGAACAGTGTCATTTTATCAATTAACTTATGATTGGTGACATCAGCGACTATGTGTATTGGTTGTTCAGGTTTGGCGGGATATGGTTCCGTTTGATGGCTTTTAATATATCTATCAATAGGAGCAAAAGCTGCGTAACCGATAGCGTCATCATCAGTATTCCATGCATATACTCTTAGATTAAAAGCCTCAAATTCGCTGTTGTAAGGGAGTTGTATTTGTGTTTCAAATTTTCCATCTACCACTTGAACAGTTTCGATACGCGGTGTGTTATCCAATGCGTGTCGCGTATCAATATCGGGTGTGCGGTATGATGTTCGTTTTTTCTTTATTTCTCTGATTATAGGATTGGAAAGGACGGTGATCTCTGCATCGCCATTAAAGTTATTGTTGGGTAGTTTTCCTGATACACTGAGCTCTGTACCGGTCACAAATTCGTGCTTGTTTTTAACTTCTTGAACGTTGGTGGTGACCTGCAATTCTGTGTGTGGTAAATTCAATTTTGTTGCTGGATCCCCGAATAACATAAAGATATTGGCTAAATCAGGATATCCGGGTAAGAGAATAAGAAAGTTGGTTTTTGCTTCAGCGACAATTGCCCCTAAGTGTTCTGTTTTGTCATCAAAAATGACTTTGAATAGTTCTCTATTGAGTATATGGTCTTGCAGTAGTAACCCTATACTGGTGCCTCCGAAGACTGCTATTGCTCCCCCATTTTCAGATCTAAGAAATTCTTCAGCTAAACATCCACCTGGGATATCAAATGCTCCGGTAAAACAGGTCATGCTGATTACGAAAGGCAATTCTGAGATATTTCTTAAGTTTATATGCGGATCTTCCAAATCCATCATACGACTGGATGCCCATCTACCTCCTCCCCCATGTCCAACATAATTGACAAGGCTTGAACCGGCATTGAATCCATCAATTACTTGTCTTCCGACAGGTGTAACACCTTCTCCTAGTGTTAATTCATCCTCTGCAGTTGGCGGTGCATAGATGACCTGAGTCTCATATTTTCTTGTTAAGTGGTTGTGTTCAACGAGTGAATCAGTTTGGTGGTGAAAATCAGCATCAGAACCTGCCAGCATGAGTATGCGTTTATGCCAAGGACCTCTGTTGCCATTGGTTTCATAGTTTATGGCGCGTTCTACAAAAATGCGTGCTTCAACACTATTTGTTACTGGGACTCTTCCAATTAGCATGTCAGGAAATTGATCATTTCCACGGATTGTAACAAATTGGTGATCGCTTGCAGAAGAACCGTAACCTGGCACTTGTATCTGTATTGTAGGTACAGTGCTACTTTTTTCTCTGAGATTTGTATCACCGAGTAGTAACACATAAGTTGGTGCTGGCGGTTGCCAGTTATGATAGGTGTACTTTAGGAAATCTCTGAGTGCATACGGGTTGGATATACCATGATTGAATTCATCGTATATATCTTGGACTTCCACTATTTTGGAGCGCAATCCTTGTTGGCTACGGAAGTTAGCAAGTGGCTGTGCATCCCTTACGAATTCCGTGTCAGTAATAATGATGTAATCTGTACCGTTCTGTGTGTTCTTTAAATCTGATGGTGTATCCTTTATGATTTCTACCGGTTTTTGGTATTTATCTTTTGTTAGTGCAATATATTGGATGGATGTATTGAATTCAATTTGTCCATCTTGTTGATACTGGGGTGCATGACCGATCTGCCCAGATTGGAAATCTACATTAAAGATGCCTGGATTATCCTCATCTTCGATCGGTGCGATCCCAACAAAGCGCGTACCGTCAACGGCATAGATTTCAATGTTGGGATTCTTGAAGTTTTTTAGCGTGACCCTAAAAGAGATGTTTCCATAGCTGCTTGGTTCATCTGGCAGACTTGTAATAGAAAAAGGTAGGACATTGTTGTTTGCTTCGTAGGTTCGCCAATAATCAACTTCAAACCAGTTCAACATAACTAAGTCAAGACCTTGTCCACCTGGACTTATCAGATTTAGAGTATTTTTACCATTTCTGAGATTGGACTGTGAGATTTGACGGTTTTCAAAGCGATATTCTGTATCTCCTATCCATTCTGATGATCCGAGTAGACTATTATTGTTCAACCATAGATCAGTTTCGTGTGCTCCTTCTGATCTGCCGTGGAGTATGACCCTGATAGATGCTTTTGCCCCGGTACCTGCGACTCCGTGTAGCGAAAAAGGAAAATCCCTGTTTTCAGGTGCACTTAACTGTGCCCAGAACCAACTATCAGTAGGTAGATCTGGTAAAGTACTGATATTGAAGTTTCTTAATAGTATCCCATCACCGAACTCACCAATATCAGTATCCGTATCCAGACCAAAAGTTTTGAATCGTCGAAACTGTAAGTCTCTTTCAAGGTGAACACGTGTTAGGAAACTGTTGGGTTGATATAGTGTAGATGTGTCGTTAAAAGATGGGTTAGTTTCTGACGAAAGCACAGCGGTTTCCATTCTAAGACCTGGTCCGTCATTCCACGAAAGCCAATAGACGTTCACATCCGAATTAGGATCGATGTAAGTATTCTCTCCACTGTGCCGTTGTCCGTAGAAGATAATCTCAGTATCAGCGTCCAATCCAGAAGCATTATCTAAAGTCTGTCCGTTGCGATAATTTCGTATGTATATAGGAATCTGCTTACCTTTGTTTGAAAGGGATATTGTATTAGGTCTGATTGATGTAATGTCTGCTCCAGCTGCAGTTAAATCGCTTGCTGTGATGTGATACATTCCTGATTCTGAGATAGTGATCTTGTATCGTGGCGATGTTATTGTAGGAGCACTTTGTATTTGGAAATGTGATTGATCTTCTGTAAGTCTTGTAGATGTAGGTATGCCATCTTTTGTCGTCAGAGGGGTAATTGGTGATCGCCACTGTTTTGCGGTTTCTGGATTAATCAAAATCTTCCCATACATTTCCACATAAGCATCAGATTCAGGACGAGGCAAACTATGAATCGCTGACGGTGCCTTTGCGTCACTGATAAATTGCACTTCAACGACAATACGATGATAGAGCTTAACGATACGGGTTGCAGGATTATACTGTACTGGATAGATTTTCAAAGGAAGGACATGATTCTCTCTTATCTGTCCTGCTGTCGCGATCTGCGCAAGCGTGTTCGGTAGAAAACCATCTATAGTTGGAGGATTTACTGTATTGCTGTCTCGGTTTGTCTTTTCGGTGTTAGAATGGAATCCTATCGTTTTCAGTCTGTGTTTTAGTTGAATCGTAGTAGGTTCTGTGCTTTCGAGTATCCGCACAGTAAAACGTGCGTCAGAAGGAACCCCTATCAGTGCGGTTTGCATGGGAAGCATAAAAGAGTCGTGTTCAGTTGTGTAATGGCAATTGGCAAAAGACAGACTTTGGAATTGTTCACCGTTATGTTCCAGTGTATCAATGTCAAAATCAGATTTTTCAATTGAGAGTTGAATTGTAACCCCTTGTGTGGACGCAGCCAACAATTTGACCTTTCCACTCTCAGTTTTATTTTTACTTGCATATATCTGACTGTTTTTGGGATTGATAGCAGTTTCGATTGGTAAGACATTCCCAAATGAGACACATAATAGGATGAGTAAAATTGCTGCGAGGACAGAAGTGTATTTCATAAGTATTGTATAGTAGAATTTGTGATAGGTGAGAAGGGATTATCTCACTTTTTTTGTGCGAGGTGGTATACCTCTATTTCACGAACTTGCGCGACAGATGGACGGACAACGCGGAAATGAGGCTGATATCGACCAGCGAGTTCTCTACGTTGATTGACAATCTTGTCTCCAGGATCTCGTGTGAATTTGTTTACTATGATATCGTCTACAGTGCGTGAGACGTTTATTCTTATCATTTGTGTTTTAAAGTTCAATCTATCGAATTCAAAGATAGGTTGTGCTCGTTTTCCTTCTAAGTTTCGTCTTTGTATCACATTCTCAAACTCCTGCCATTTACCCGTATCAGGATTTAGGTATTCCATCTCAAATCTGAATAGGTTTCCATTGTGAACGACGATTTTGCGGACAGGATGCACATCTGCAAATCGTATGATGAAGTTTCGTACATTTGCAGCAGGAAGTGTTGCCACGGTTTCAGTCTTACCATCAATCAAGCCTGGATGGTTTGCTTCAGTGCCGTAGCTTGCACGTGCAATGTTCTCACTGTATTGTGTTGATAAGACGTGAGCAAGTCGGCATGCATTCAGAGAGAGACAGACACAGCATAAACTGATTATACTCACTGTATTTATCCAGACAGACATGGGTAGCGGTGTATTCTTAGTGGATGTGCGTTGAAGATGCTTTCCGATTTCACTACTGCCTATTCTTCTTGTTCCCATTTTGTTTCCTCCAGAAATGACGTATCAAAATGATCGACGATTCCCATGATGAGTTCTCTAATTGGTGCGTTCTCTATACCGAATACTTCTTGTGCAACACCAGGTCCGGCACCCACGATGACGGTGTCACCTTCACCCGCACCGACATAGTCAACAGCAATTGTCGGTGTTCGGACAAGTTCTGACCTAAGACTTATGGGTTGAACAAGCAACAAGGTGCGATTCTGATATGCAGGATGCTTTATTACAGAGACAACTTTACCGATAACTTTTGCAAGATACATATTAACCTACTGTTCTGTCTTGTGCTTAGTCAACATACTATTGTAGGTCGCGATTCGGAGATCGCTCCTACAGAACAGACCTCTTTGTAGGAGGGAACTCCGATTCCCGACTTTCTAATGCCATCAAATAACACTTGACGGTGATTCTTTGATTGTCTTCTCGTCAAGTGAGACCGTATCAACAATACCGACTATTGCCACGTCTACCGGCATGCGTCTGCCGGGTAGTACCCCAACAGCATCTCCTCCAGTAACGTAATAGACGATTTCACCTATCCCAGCGTCTTGAAGTGTATCAACTGCGACAATTGGTTTTGAGATAGGCGTGTAGTTTTCATCTAACGGTTGCAAAGTGAGAAGCCGTGTACCTTCTAAACTTGGGTCTTTTCTTGTAGCGACGACAGTCCCGATTACTTTTCCTATATCCATTAGTATAATCTCAATCTACATTTATTCAATAAAAGCCAAATTCAATATAATACCATTTCTATTAATTTTCTCTCATTACCGGCTGTTTAGAAATCAAACGTGTAACGGCACAAACTGGAAGTTTATGCTACAAAAAAGAGACATTATAAACTAGAAATGGTATTATAATATTTTCACATGTCTGGGATTGCCCTATTGTGGTTTTTCCGTAGAACCGCGTATCATTGCAATTTTTCCTGTTCGTGCTAACTCAAGAATTCCATAGGTGCTGTATATGTCAATTGCTGCTTTCAATTTGCCCTCATCCCCAGTAATCTCAAGTATAATAGAGTTAGGTTTCATGTCAATTACACGTCCACGAAACACTTCAGCAACTTGTAGAATATCAGCACGAGTCTGAGGGGTTGTAGCAATCTTGATAAGGATGAGTTCACGTTCAACGTGCGTCCCTGTGGTTATGTCAGTAACCTCAATCACATCAATCAATCTATTCAGGTGATGATAGATCTGTTCTATTATCTGCGGGTCCCCGTGTGTAACAAGCGTAATTTGGGAGACACTCTCATCATGCGTTTCAGCGACATTGAGACTGTCAATATTAAAGCCGCGTCCACTAAATAGACTGACTACACGTGCAAGCACGCCGAATCTATTCTCTACCATTACGGAAAAAATGTGTCTGTCATCGTTTTGCATATATTTCTACTTACGAAAGTCCTCTGATTACATCCCCAAGTCCTGCGCCTGCTGGTACCATCGGGAATACATTTTCCTCTTCATCAACTATGAAGTCAATGACGACGGGTCCGTCGTCAATTCCTTTAGCCTTGATCAGTGCAGGTTCAACGTCTTCAGGATGTTCGACTCTTAGACCTGTTGCACCGAATGCTTGTGCGAGGAGAGCGAAATCAGGATTATCATGATAATCTACAGCAGCGTAACGTTTTCCATGAAATAACTCCTGCCATTGACGAACCATGCCAAGATACATATTGTTGATGATAAAGACTTTTATGGGTAATTTCATTGTTATGGCTGGTACGAGTTCTTGTATAGTCATAATATAGGAACCATCACCATTGACATTGACAACAGTTTTGTCTGGACAACCGAGTTGTGCACCGATTGCTGCAGGAAGACTGAAGCCCATTGTTCCGAGCCCCCCTGAGTTTAACCATTGGCGCGGTTCAGTGAACTGGAAGTATTGTGCTGCCCACATCTGGTGTTGACCCACATCTGCAACGACAATTGCATCGCTATAGTGTTCATAGATCTGTTCCATTACGTATTGTGGCATGACTTTATTGGCTTTCTGCTCGTATTCAAACGGATACTTCTGTTGCCATTCTTGGATCTGTCTGCGCCATGGATCAATATCGGCAGTGTCAACCAATTTGTTCAGCTCTATGAGAACCTTCTTTGCATCACCAACGATGGGGACATCAACTGGTACATTCTTACCGATACATGATGCGTCAATGTCAATATGGATTTTTTTGGCATTAGGTGCGAATTTGTCAAGATCACCGGTAACTCTATCATCAAATCTGGCACCAATTGCAACAACGAGGTCTGAATCGGTAAATGCATAATTTGCGCAGCAGGAACCGTGCATTCCAGGCATCTGCATCGCTAAGGGATGTGTTTCAGGAAAAGCACCGAGGCCCATCAATGTGACAGTGATTGGGATCTGTGTTTTAAGGGTTAACTCTCTGAGTTCCTCGCTTGCGTTTGCCAGGACTACCCCTCCGCCAGCATAAAGAATTGGCTTTTTCGCTTCTTTAATTAAGTCAGCTGCTTTTGCGATCTGTTTGGGGTCACCATACACCTGTGGTTTGTAACTACGCATATCAACTTTTTCAGGATATTCGTAAAGTGTTTTTTGTTGCTGAGCATCTTTAGCGATGTCAATAATGACGGGTCCAGGTTTGCCAGTGCTTGCTATATGAAATGCTTCTGCAACGACATCTGCAACTTCATCGCAGCTCTTGACGAGATAGCTGTGTTTACAGATGGGTCTGGTGACACCGATAACATCACATTCCTGAAATGCATCACTGCCGATGAATTGTGTCTTGACTTGTCCCGTGATGGCAACCATCGGGATGGAGTCCATATATGCAGTTGCTATACCTGTGACAAGATTAGTTGCCCCTGGGCCTGATGTTGCGAGAGTGACACCAACCTTACCCGTAACGCGAGCATAACCGTCCGCAGCGTGAGAAGCACCTTGTTCGTGTCGCATCGGTATCAGTTTAACTTCTGTTTCGTCATATAAGGCATCGAAAATCGGCATCGCTGCGCCACCATTCACACCGAAGATATATTCGACACCTTCACGTTTGAGACAATCAACCAGGATACGCGCTCCTGAAAGTTCCATGCCAATTTCCTCTTATGGTATTGTAGGCACATTGTGCTGTGCCGGTACATATTGAAAGAAAAAACCTTCTCGCTTCGCTTTGGAGACGAGAAGGGTTCATATTAAGACCTTACCGTGGTACCACTCCAATTCTCTCCCTTTTTTTAAATAATGATAAGGAAAAGCACTCTTGGGATGCGTTAACGGACATCAAACCGGCTAATCCTACTTTTCGCGATTTGGAGATCGTTCCTACCTTCGCGATTCGGAGATCGCTCCTACCTTCGCTACAGTTGTTCAGATTAGCAACTCCAGGGTGACATTCAGTCGTTGGCACTTGGGAAGACCTTTCAGCCTGTGAATCTTCCTCTCTTGCAAGTCCAGTAGACTTACTCTTCCCCTTCAACGCTTTTTTCTATTCTATTGTAATTAACTATCATATAC
>VXOP01000432.1:3084-9862 GCA_009839975.1 Candidatus Poribacteria bacterium | reverse complement strand
ATTTTCCAGATCACTGATTATACCAAATTAACAGGATATATTTTGTTTTATCAAAGATCGGTGCGATAAGGAAATCGCACCTACCGCTATGAATCGCGTTAATCTGGTATTATAGACTTCGGACAACAACTCTACTCCCCTCAACTTGTATGACTTCAATCTCAGTTTCTGGCTCTACGAACTCGCCTTGTGTTACGATGTCAACACGTTGTCCATTTATGAGAGCTACTCCCGCTGGGCGTAGTGGGGTGATTGTCTTCCCGGATTTGCCGACAAGTGCTGTTAATTCTCTCGGAGCGGCGTGATAACCTTTATCACTACTTTCTGCAGCATCCAGAATAAAAGTTTTGCCTATGGATGTTTCTCGAATAAGAGATAACAGAATAATTGCTATGGGTATAACAAAAATTAGTGCGATACTTGTGAAAATAAGAGCCGTCTTTACACCTTCATTTGTCCAGATCATCCCTACGCCAACACAGAAGATGATAATACCAGGTACCCCAGCTGCACCAAAACCGGGGAGAATTAGAATCTCAATAAACACCAATAGTATACCGAGTGCAATAAGAATAGTTGGTACCCACATAAAGGTCACCTCCAAATATGTTCAGTCTAACTTTGTGTTACTCCTCAAGCGTTTCAACAGAAATTTTAGAACCTTCTACCTCTAATACTTTAATCGGGGTATTCTCATTAATGAAGTTCCCTACTGTGACAACATCTAACCTTTTATTTTCTATGCGTGCAGTTCCTGATGGTCGTAGCGGTGTTAACGCAACACCTGTTTTCCCAACAAAACTCTGAAAGTCATCTATACCGGCTGAATGGTATCCTTGGTCAGCACTCATCACGGTGGAGAGTGCGAATCGTTGAAATGGAGATGACTTTGGTAGGAAGATAGTCGCAAGTATTGCCAACGCGGAGGTTAAGATAATTGAGACAGATAACCAAAAGAGTGCAACAGAAAAGTCACCGGTTTCGCTAAAAAAGGTGTAAAAGACACTTCCCAGCATCAAGCATAAGCCTATAATTCCAGTAAAACCGAACCCCGGAATAACAAACACCTCTACAACAATTAATGCTAATCCCAATACGAATATTAACATGACGACCCACAATGATACTTGGTTAAGCATGTGTCCTCCGAAAAACAGACCTATAAAGAGTAATCCGAGAAAACCGGGTATACCAAAACCTGGGGTTCGTATTTCAACGAGTAGACCGAGTCCTCCTAACGAAAGCAGTAATGCACTGATATATGGACTGGTCAGAAAGAAGACTGTGCGATCAGCAACTGTTACTTCAAACCTTTCAACTTTAGCATTCTCTAACGTTTTAATGAGAGATACACGGTTTTTTCGACGCTCCTCCTGTTGACTTAACACATCCTTCTGTGTCAATGCTGTTATGACATTTTCACTATAGTCCTGTTCTATTTCAACGATTCGGTATTGTGTGAGTAACTCAGATAAATATTCTGCTTGTGTATTGACGAATCCGTAATCAAGAGCCTCAACAGTCGTCAATGTTAGTAGTTCACCTTCAGCACAGAGGATTTCCATCTGTGTTCCGGCATCCTGTTCATTTATAAACTCAATGGGGCGAAGTTTAATTATATCTCCATTTTCTAAACGGACAAGAAAAAGTCTTTTATCCACCATCGCCTCGGCAATGTCTGGATTTCTATTTTGGCGTTCTGCGGTTGACCGGATAGTCGTACGAATGTAAGTGACAATTTTCTCAGGTGCTTCTTGTCCTTGTGCGTCAACGGGTGCAGAGTCTCCTATTGCTGCACCAGAAGTCATTACGATCTGATCACAAGCTGCTGAAATCATTGCTCCTGCAGAAATCGCTTGTCTGTTAACGAATGCTATAGTAGGTACTTTTGTAGCTTGGATTGACCGTATTATGTTTACAGCGGAATCGACCTTGCCCCCTGGGGTGTCTATATCAAAGACAATGGCATCTGCATTAGCCTGTTCTGCTTTCTGAATACCCTTCTTGACATAAGTACTGACACCGCCTCCGATTTCGGTACGGATGTCAATGACATATACTAAGGCATTCTGTGTTAGTTCAGAATTTGTAGCATCGTCTGCAGAAAGGTTCAATGCCACGCATACACAACCTAAAAGAATTAGCAAGAAAAGAAGTAAGTTTTTGTACTTTGACATGCGTCTATCACTCCTGATAGATTCTTGCGGTACTGTTTTAACTTTCTTGTTGAAGGTTCCGTTTTGCTTTAGTATACCTTAAATTAAGTTGGTGTGTCAAGGAAGTTCATGTTTAGTTTATTAACTAATGGGATCTGTATGATTAGATTTGCTTGTTTATAGAATTCAAAGCGGGATAAATCTGTTCATACACTTTAAGTTTTTCATCGTATTCTTGTGCTATCTCTTCACGAGGATAATATGTCTCTTTCGGTTTTACTAACAGGTCTACTGCTTCCTCAATGGAACTGTATTTACCAATCGCAGTGCCAGCTAAAATTGCAGTTCCAAGGCAAACCCCCTCAGAGATGTCTAACGCAATGACTTTTTTACCAAACATATCTGCTTTTAGTTGTAGCCATTTGTCAGATTTCGCGCCTCCCCCAATTGCTCGTACTTCGTTTATTTCTACACCAGCATCCTGTAACATTGTGAGATTCTGTTTAATCTCGTAGCTTATACCCTCAAGAATTGCTTTTACAAGTTCACCTTTTGACGTAGAAAGTGTGAGTCCAACAATTGCACCCTTCGACTCCAGATCAAGATGCGGTGTTCCTGAACCGGTAAAATGTGGGAGTAACATCGCCGTTCCGGGTGAATCGGGTATATCCTCAAGCAGGATATCATATACATCACGATTTTCTTCTGTTGCTTGTGCAATTTCAGTTTCTGCAAATGTGTCTCTGAACCATCTAAGGACGACACCACCACTTGAGACAAATCCTAATGTTACATAGAGTCCTTCAACGACATGAGGATAGCAAGAAAAGTTCCCATTTATCATCTGTTGGTTGATGACAGGTTCTCCGAAGGCGGGTGCAATACATTCAACAGTACCCGTTGCATCCATAACTTCTCCTCCGCGTATAATACCTGCTCCCAATGCACCACACGGTTGGTCATGCCCCCCAGCAACAACGACAACACCACTGGGTAATCCAAGCTCGGTAGATACTTTTTTGCCAATCTCCCCGATTATAGTTCCTGATGGTACTGTATCTGGTAAAAGTGATGCGTCAATATCAGCAAGCTCAAACATCCTATCTGACCATGTTTTGTTGATGATGTCAAACGCCATTGTTCGTGCTGCGAGTGAGTAATCAACAACGGGTTGAACACCGAGTCTGAAGTTAATGAAGTCTTCAAAACCGAAAAACTTCCATACCTTTTTGTATAGATCGGGTTGATTGCGTTTTATCCATACAAGTTTTGCAAGTGTGTGAATGTCACTCGGTGGCATTCCAGTTATTTGCATCACTTCTAATGGCGTGATATTGTTTAGGATCTCATCACAGATTCCTGATGTGCGGGAGTCAAATGTAGTGATTGCATTTGCGAGCACATCACAATTGCCCCATACAGGTGTCACTGCCTCACCTTGTGAAGCAACACTTATAGCTTCAATTGGATCGGTATCTGTTTGTGATGCGACTTCACGAATTCCATCCGAGACTTTTTCCCAAACAACATTTCCGTCTAATTCCGACCATCCGGGTTGTGGGTGTATCAATGGATATTCGCGATATGCTTGTGCTAATACTTCTCCGTCCTCACGGAATGAAATGACTTTACAACCCGTCGTTCCAACATCAATTCCCAGTAGACTCATCTGTTTTCTCCTTTTTTCTTTCAATAATCAGTAATCAGTTTTAGGTATTTGCCACCCCATTTTCCCTTTATTTTTACGAAATTCTATCATCAACCTGTCTAAACTCTGTCATAGTATGGCTTTATCGCAGTATCAACACCCAAAGACCTTGAAAAACATCAACTGAATCATCAACCGCTGTAAATCTTTATATAGTTTAGGTTCATAGCGTAATCATCAACCACATTCGTTAGAAATCATCAACCAATACATAATGCGTTCCTCGTGCTTTTCCTTTTCTGATTAACAAACCACTTTCCACCAATGCCAACAATTCCTTGTGAGCAGAGGAATGTGAAAGATTGGCCTGTTGCTGCAATTCCCGGTTAGTAATCTGTCCATGTTTTTCGACATAGCTGAGAATTACTAGTTGCCGTTCTGTAAGTTTTACCTGACCTATTCTATTGCGTAAGGCTCTATCTCTACTATGAGTCAGTACCATTTCTTTAACTTTCTGCATTTCCTCAGCAATGCCAGTAGTAAAATATTCCAACCATGTTGTGAGTTCACCGGTTGCTCGGACACTCTGTAACGCCTCATAATAATCCGCAGGATTCAAATCGTAATATTCTTCAAGTGAAAAGAGTTTTTTAATGTCATAGCCAGAATGATAGAGAATAAGATTTGCAAGTGCCCGTGCAGTTCTGCCATTGCCATCAAGAAATGGATGAATGGTAACAAATTGGTAGTGTACAATACCCGATTTAAGCAAGGGTGATAGTTGATTAGCATCGTCAGAACGCAACCAATCCACCAATTCCAGCATCAGTATTGGGACATCAGAAGCAGGTGGCGGTGTGTAAATTACTTCATTTGTTCTGCTATTTACAACATAATTCTGTATTTTGCGAAATTCACCCGGTTCATACCCCCCTTCTATCCCATCAAGTATCAGGAAATGTATATGTCGAATCGTGCGGAGGTCAAGTACCATGTCAGGGTTTTCGTAAACATCATCAATGAAGGCGACAACTTTTAAATAATTGCGTACCTCTTGAATGTCCCGTTCTCTTGCGGCAATAGGTTTTTCATCAATAAGGTCTCGAACCTGCTCTAAAGTAAGCTGTGTTCCCTCAATCCGAGTCGTATGATGTGCCTGTCGTATCAATGCCTCTTTTTGGAGCCGTGATTGCCAAACTGGAAGAATAGGCGAGTTTTCAATAACCTCTTTTGCTCCTTCAATGATCATCAAATTTTTTACGATGTTATGTGTATAATTGAAATCAGGTGTAAACATAAGTGGGCCTCAATCTATTTGTGGGTCAAGGGCATCACGTAGTGCATCACCGAGAAGATTAAACCCTAACACGATAAGAAAGATCGCCATGCCCGGTGCAAATACCGATAAAGGTGCTTTGCGAATGAACTTTGTATTCTCATTTAGCATTGCCCCCCATTCTGGTACACCTATTTCTGCCCCGAGTCCGAGGAAGCTGAGTCCAGCAGCATCCAAAATCGCTGCACCTATTCCCAGAGTTGCTTGAACAATCAACGGAGCAAGACAATTCGGAAGGACTGTTGTTACCAGAATTCGGATGTCGCTTGCCCCAATTACTTTCGCTGCAGTAACATAATCTAACTCTCGAACTTTCAGAACAGAAGCGCGTAATATCCTTGCATACTGCGGAATATAAACAATAGAAACAGCGATAATCGCATTCGTCAGGCTCTGTCCCAAAATCGTAACAATGACCATGGCAAGCAGAATACTCGGCATTGCAAGCAGCATATCCATAACCCGCATAATCACATTGTCTAACCAACCGCCGTAATATCCAGCAAATGCCCCGAAAAGTGTCCCTAAACCGAGTGAAAATGTTATTGCAATTAAACCGACTTTCAATGAGATTCGCGCCCCATACAGAATTCTGCTATATACGTCCCGTCCCGTTCCATCCGTGCCGAGAAAATGTTCATAAGACCAACCAGTCAGTCGATTTTCTACATTTGCCATCATCGGTTCGTGTTTTGCTAATAGAGGAGCAAAGATAGCAATAGTCACAAAGAAGAGTATAATAGATGCACCAATAACAGCCGATGGATGTCGCATCAGTTTACGTATGACGTGCTGTTGGCTTGTTACGGTAACGTTTGCGTTCATAGTGTCTCGTCCTCTACTCTTATGCGCGGATCAAAGTAGGCGTATAACAGATCAACAATTAGATTGACAAACATGAATAGTGCTGAAACGAATAAGACACCCCCTTGAACAGCGCGAACATCACGTGCTTCAACTGAGGCGCGTAGCCATGAACCGAGACCGGGCCACGAGAAAATATGCTCCGTCAAAATTGCACCACCCATAAGATAACCAAATTCCAAGCCAATAATTGTCAATACAGGCACCATACTATTCTTCAGTGCGTGCTTAATAATGACTCTCCACCGAGACAAACCTTTTGCGTAAGCAGTCGTAATATAAGGTTGATTTAACACCTCAAGCAGACTTGAGCGAGTCATCCTCGCGATGATTGCCAACGGGATAGTTCCTAATGTAATCGCAGGTAAAATCAGATGCATAATTGCATCCTTAAATGCTGCAAAATTACCTTGAAGTAAGGTGTCAATCAGCATGAATCCTGTAAGGGTTTCTACATCTAAGCTTAACTCGGTATCTAAACGTCCTGACACTGGCAGCATATTCAGGTAATAAGCAAATAGAAGTATCAGCATCAATCCGAGCCAGAATATCGGCATTGAGATACCTGCAAGTGAAGTCGACATAGAGAAATAGTCTAAGAACTTCCCACGATAGACTGCTGCGATTATCCCTGCTGCTATCCCGAAAAAAACAGAAAATACCATCGCAGCAAGCGTTAACTCAGCGGTAGCAGGAAAGAACTCTTTGATTTCTTCAATCACAGGTTCTTTCGTTTTAAGTGAACGACCTAAGTCGAGATGAACAATGTCCCAC
>VXOP01000432.1:0-3074 GCA_009839975.1 Candidatus Poribacteria bacterium | reverse complement strand
ATGTCCCACAGGAAAATTCCGTATTGATGATACAAAGGTTTATCCAAACCTTTATCTTCTCGGATTTGCTCAAGGACTTCTTGGGTTGCACGTTCACCTGCAATGGTCAGTGCGACATCACCCGGGATCAGATGTACCATAAAAAACACGAGAAGAGATACACCAAGAAGGGATAAACTTATGGAGAGGAATCTTTGGAGTACATAAGAAAGCAATACTCATGCCTCACATCTGAAAAACAGCAAGGAGAACATCCCGATGAGATGTATGCTTAGAAGAACGGATTGTGTAGTTTTTCTTCACCTACGGTCGTAGAAGGTCCGTGTCCTGGAAACAGTCTTACATCATCAGGAAGTGAGAGCAGATTGTCACGAACGCTATCTATTTCATCCTGATATGAGATGTTCGGTCCGCCAACGGAACCTGCGAAAATGGCATCACCAACGAAAGCAGCAGACTCTGTGAAAAAACTGCACCCACCCGGTGTGTGTCCGGGGGTATCCAGCACAGTTACCTTGAGTTCGCCTATCTCAACAACATCAGCATGCACGAGTTCATGCAGTTTTCCTGCACTTTTAGGTTTAGGTTCATTCTTATGGATATATGTTTCACAGTCGGTAGCGTTCTGTAGTTGAATCAAACCATCGGTGTGATCTCTATGTGAGTGAGTCAAAAGAATAGCTGATGCATCTACTTTATGTGTGCCAAGTTGTTTTAAGATCAAGTCAGGATGTGCAGCCGTATCAATGATAGCAGCTTCTTTCGTGGATTTGCAGACTAAAATATAGGCATTGACTGGCCATCCACCAACAGGTGCACTTACTGTTATGACCTTCATATCTGTGTTTTCATGTGCTTTAATCGGAACTGGTTCCCAGGTTTCATTAGCAATATCAAGGAGTTTTGTTCCGTCTAAATTCAGCACCTCTGCAATTTTATATACTTGCGATTCTGTGGGTTTTAATGTATACTGTTCCATACGAGATAGGTCTGATTCGGTAATACCTGCAGCATCTGCTATCTCGCTATGTGACATATTTTGACCACGTCTTGCTTTACCGATAATGTCACCAAATTCATCTTCAAGTGCGTAAGCCATGTAAATGTTCTCCTTATCTGCATCTTTAGGCATTTTAACAAGATATAATTTGATATTATAGCAAAATGTAGTGAATAACACAATTCAAAAAGGAAACCTTCTAAGAGGAACACTATAATGAGATCAGACATCAATAATGTAGACAAGGCAGAAAATACACTGAGACCAATAGAAACAGCTATGACTCTGGAAGAGTTCTTTAATAATGACATAGAGGGTTATGAATATGTCAAAGGAGAATTAAAACCGATGTCTCCACCAACTATGGAGCACGGTGAGGTGAGTATGAGTCTCATTTTACCGTTGGGAACTTATGTTCGCGATAAAAAATTAGGTCATGTTTACCCAGCAGATACAACTTTTAAATTAGGAGATAGGATAGTAAAGCCGGACATTGCATACATTTCAACTGAAAGGTTACCTGAAAACAGACGTCAGGTTTCGCCTATAGCTCCAGATTTAGCAGTAGAAGTCGCCTCTCCCACCGATTCGTTGTATGACATTACTGAGAAAGCACTTGCATATCTTGAAGCTGGCACACGACTTGTATGGGTGATTGAACCAGTCGCTAAAACGGTGAAAGTATTTCGATCTGAAAGAGATATTCGTTTACTTACACGGGACGATACACTCTTGGGAGAAGATGTAATTGAAGGGTTTTCATGTGCCGTAGAAAAACTATTTGAATAAAGGAGTTTATATGAAGCTTGGATTAGTAACTTACAATATGGCTAAAGATTGGGACATACCCACAATAATTGACAGATGCTCAGAGACGGGTTTCTCAGGGGTCGAATTGCGAACAACGCACGCACACGGTGTAGAGGTTGACCTAACTGCAAGTGAACGGTCTGATGTCAAAAAACAGTTTGAGGACTCACCTATTGAGATAGCCGGTTTAGGTTCTGCGTTTGACTATCATTCAGTTGATCAGGATGCAGTTCGTAAGAATATTGATGGTACGAAGGAGTACTCACAGTTAGCAGCGGATGTGGGGGCACCGGGTGTAAAGGTGCGTCCAAATGGACTTCCGAGTGAAGTGCCTGTAGAAAAAACATTGGAACAAATTGGATTAGCATTACGCGAATGCGGTGAATTTGCGTCTCATCTCGGTGTAGAGATTCGTCTGGAAGTTCACGGTGGTGGTACTTCTGAACTACGTCACATCCGAACGATTATAGATGTTGCTGACCACGCCAATGTATATGTCTGTTGGAATTCAAACTTCGGAGAAGTAGAGAACGGTTCCATACAGAACAACTTTAATTACGTAAAGGGTAAAATCGGCTTAGTCCACATTACCGAATTACACCGAAGGGAGTATCCTTGGCGACAACTGTTTTCTTTATTGAGAGAATCTGGGTATGATGGATACACATTAGCAGAAATTGCTGGTAGTTCTGACCCAGTGAGAGTGATGAATTTCTATCGCGCGTTATGGGAAGAATATAACAGAGAATAGACTTCAAAGGAGAGGCAAATATATGAAAAATATTACACTGAATAGACTTCAAAGGAGAGGCAAATATATGAAAAATATTACACTGATACTTTTCTGTCTTACACTTACACTGATGATTTCAGTTGAGAATACTATTTCTAAAATTGATCCAGATTCTATTGTAGGTATCTGGCTCCTTGACGAAGGTCAGGGTAACACCGTCAAAGACGAATCAGACAATAAGAATGATGGGACAATAACCGGTGCAGAGTGGACTGAAGGAAAAATTGGAAGGGGGCTTGAGTTTGATGGCACTTCACGTGTTGAGATTCCTGCCAGTGAGAGTATTGATGACTTTCTTGATGGGTTTACATATCTTCTTTGGGTAAAACCGACCGGACCACCGCCAAATGCTAACACGCGTTTGATTGAAAGAGATTGGCACAATCCAACAATTCAGATTGGGAATAATAATGATTTTCGCAATAAGTAGTTTTAGGCTTGCAATAAGTTGATTTTGCCTTGAATATATAG
>VXOP01000092.1 GCA_009839975.1 Candidatus Poribacteria bacterium | reverse complement strand
CAGGAACTGCAAAAGCATGACATAGAAATCCAAGCATTGGAGAAATGGGTGTATGACCAGATTGTCTATGATGATTATTATAGATTGAAATTTGTTAATTCTGTTAGTCGTAAAGAGATCGAAGAATTAGCACCCCAATACTTTGAAATAAATAAAAAACGTTTCATTGCACCCGCTACTGTCACAATTCGTTCAGTTCTCATTTCTGTCCCGAAGGACAGCTCGGATATAGAAAAGCAATCTCTCAAGACGTTATCGGAGGATATAAGTCTGCACTTTAAACAGGGAGATACGTATGCTACAGTGAGTCAAAAGTATAAACCGAATCCATCAGTTTCTTTCGCTACGTTTACGCTGAATTCTGATACACCGTTGGGAGAGATAGTTTCGCAAATGAAACCCAACGATCACATGGGACCTATGCCTGTTCCAGAAGGTTTTCAGATTGTTGAATTAGTTAAGAAAAGACTATCTCGACAGAAACAATATTCAGAAGTAAAAGATGAGATCGCAGTCCTGATACGGAATAGCAAAGCTGAAACAGCATTCAAAAAGTGGTTAATTAAACAGAAAGAAGATGACCCTTGGTATATCTTGGATGATGCACTTAGACATGTATCAGTGACGAACATTAAAACCAAAGAATAGTCCGATGAAAATCCTACTGTATCGTTCTTTTCTCTCAACTATCTTTCTCTTGTTGCCTCTCTTATTGACTGCCTCAGTGCTTGCAGATGTGTCGTCATGGGATATAGCAACCTATCCAAAACACGTTCAGGAACAACTTCAGAAAGCACAAAAGGCATTCAAAGAGGAAAGTTACCAGCAAGCACTTGATTTATACAGATCACTTACACAAGAGGAACCAGAACTCCTAACTGCTTATGTTGGACAAGGTGATTCCTTAGCAAAGTTAGGAGATTACGCAGATGCCATCAAGGCATATCAACAGTCATTAAAACACCTCTCTGAGTCCATGCAAACAGAACGTTTCGCATACCAACCTTTTCTGCAAGCGAAACTTGCCACCGCCTACCATCGCAACAAACAACTTGAAAAGGCTGATAAACTGTTCCAGACAGCAGTCAAAGGTGCTGGAGAAAATACACCAGTGACGTGGTATATCGCATTGGCACAGATTGAAACAGAACGAAACAATTTAGAAAAGGCACGGAGATATTACATCGTTGCAGTGCAGCTTTATCCAGATAGCACTGTAGCACACAGCAACTTGGGACATGTTTTACTAAAACTAAACAGACTTGATGAGGCTGATGCAGTCTTCCGACATGCCCTGAATTTGGATAACACTTTGGGACGTGCTGCTTTTGGACGCGGTGAAGTCGCAGCAAAACGTGGCAATTTCACATTAGCACGCCAATACTATGAAAACGCTATACAAAGTACACCCAACGAACCGATATTCTATAAATCTCTTGCTGAGATTCTTACAATAATAGGTGATGTTCAAGGAGCAGAATCTACGAATAGACGTTATAAACAGACATTGGCAGAAGTCTATCGGCAACAAGCACTTCCTTTCATGAAAAAAAGACAAGGAATTCCCGCATTGGAACTGCTAAAAAAGTCAATCGAAACAGATGAGACTTACCTACCTGCCTTGAAAGACTATGCTTATGTGCAGATGCAGTTAGACAACTTAGATATAGCAAAACAGACATATCAGAAGGTACTAAACACAGAACCTAATTCAATACAGGCATTGCTACACCTGGGTATGATAGAATCAAGACTCGGTAATAGAAATGTAGCAGAATCGTATTTTCAGACGTTAATCAACCATAAGCCGGAATTTATGGATACTTACTATCAACTTTCAAAACTTCGCGAGACATCAGGAGACCTAAAAGGGGCAGAGAGTGCCTTGACTTCAGGTATTCAGAAGAACCCTTTGTGGGCACCAGGTTATTTGTGGAGAGGACACATCTATCTCAAGCGTGAGCTAACACATAAGGCTGAAACAGACTATAGACAAGCAATAAAACATGCACCTAATATCCCGTTTCCTAAAGATGCATTAGCATCATTGCTTGCAAGAGAGAATAGATTGCTAAAGGAAGCACTTAACCTTGCTGAAGCAGCAGTCACAAAGGATCCTCGTCCTACACACATTGCAACGCGTGCGTATGTGTATTTTCGATTAAATCGTCTTACTGATGCAAAACGTGAAATTACTAAGGCTTATGCACTTTCACCTAACAGTTCTTATGTTTTAAATATACGATCCAAAATTCTTAATGCTGACTTAAAGTGAGTAGAAAGTTTAAATATTAATATTGTTGTAAAAAACAAGATAATGTGATATTATTAATTTAGTTTGTGTATACATGAATCTGAAGAGGGACACACAAAGGTAAAACGGATTTTTATTTTTATAGGAATCTTGCCTTTAAACTGAAACTCTTCTCTTAATTTTATTCTTAAGAATATTAAATATAAGGAGCATACTAATGCTAAAATATCGAATTGCATTTCTTATTGTGTTAATCGGTTGCGTTGCCATAGTGGCATGTAGCAGAACACAGGATACGTTAATGCAAGTCATGGATGATCCAGAACCGGATGCATACAGATCGTGGACAGATATGAAGACACTTGATGGACCATTAGTGGAATTTAAGGGTGAGGCTCATGATCTGGGGTCACGTACAATCTACTTTAACGAAGCCGCTGCAATGGCTAATAACGCAGGAACAGACTATCCAGTCGGTTCTATGATTGTTAAAGAGTCAATGGATATGACCAACTCATACCTCTCACAAATTTCAACTATGACCAAAACCGAGTCGGCAGAAAATGGCGGTTGGGCTTACGGCGTAACGGGTCCACCTGCTGAAACGGCTGAAGCAGCTGTTGATCCGATGGGAATTAATAATCTGTCAGCAGAAATGGCTGCAGGAGCATGTGTGGGTTGTCATACATTTGCAGCTGATACCGATTTTGTCTTCGTTAAACTCGCCATGGAAATGGAAGGCATGACTGAAGATGGCATGGAAGGCATGACTGAAGATGGCATGGAAGGTATGACTGAAGATGGCATGGAAGGTATGACTGAAGATGGCATGGAAGACATGACCGGTAATGGTGGAACTACCAACGGTAATGGTGATGGAAACGGAAACGGTGCCTAATCCATCCTAAATACATTAACAAAGAACGGATTGACTAAGACATAATATTTCAGTCAATCCGTTCTTTCTTTTGCACGTTCTAATATACTATAGACTACTCATCATCACCCCAAGCACGACCACGTTTGATCCATAAATGTTGATTAACCTTTAGATTTGTGCGGTCAAATATATAGTCGTCCTGATTACCGGCGACCAACCGCTCCCACAATTCTTCATTGTCATAGATTTCTGGACGTGAAGCGATGCGCTTTAGGGCGATCTCACCATTCCCATCTTGAAGGTCCTCATCACGGACCCGGTAACTATTCAGTTTTTCAGGACTGGTGATACTAAAGGAGAAACTGTAAGCATTTTCAAGCGCATTCTTTGCCATATCAGTCGCACCAGAAACAGTAACAGTATACATACGTCCACAACGCATAGGAACATCGGAAGTGAAAGTAACGGTATCTCCGCTACCACTCACTGTGCCAGAAACTGTTGGTTCAGCGGGTTCACTCAATGAATCTTCGGTCTTAGCAACAGAAATCTCAATTGAAGCTGTGTCTACATTAACCGCTTCACTGAAACTCACTGAGAGAGTATCTAAAACATTTAGCGAATCTTCGTATTCAGAAAAAACCGTACCATCCTCTGGATCCGTACTTGTTACTGTTGGTGGCGTAGCATCTGTATAGGTAAATTGCTGTGAAAGTGAAACAGGAACTTCAGGTTTGCCTTTATTGGTTATGACAACATCAACCGATTCACCTGCGGTACCGGCGGGGGTTAATACAGTCAACTTTGTTGCATCCGTAACCGTAACGTTTAAGCCTTCCTCCCCACCGAAAGTTACTGTGACACCGTTCTTCATATCAAATTTTTCACCTGTAATCGTGACGGTAGTACCTCCTGTCTCTGGACCATCAGTGGGGGACATGCCGCTGGGTACTGGTTCCGGATTACAGCCACCGCACCCCATGATCCATATACAGACAAATGCAAAAATTGTATGAAAGACAATTCTGCTGTGATTATTCATTTATCCCTTCTCCTTATCTCAGGAACAGCGTTTGTTCCGACTGAACAAATCGTGTTTAGTAGCAATATCTTGTATTGCGAAATTCTAAAGATGTGTGCATGCGATTTATATCATAAATCCCGACTTTTTTAAAATTATACCTGCAAAGCATCGTTATTGTCAACTATTTTATCATCCGCGCCACGTTGAACGTTTTAAGGGGTCGTAGACATCAACGAATAACTCCGGACCAAAACCTTCAATTGCCAATCGTACCGTATCCCCATCACCGACTGCTGTCAGTGCTTCATGGTGTGTACCCGTAGAAACAACATCCCCCGGTTGAAGCGTGAGAACGTTCGTCACCTCAGCAAGCAACTCAGGAACAAACCGTGCCATTGAGTTCGTAGAGAAGTCATGCTGAAGTCTATCATTTATCCAGAGATGGACATCAAGCGCGTTCGGATCTGTAACCTCATCTGCTGTCACGAGAACGGGTCCCATCGGTGCAAATGTGTGCCAGCTCTTTCCTAAAAAGAATCCTCCCGGCAATCCCCGTGCAGAGACATCAATGAATTGGGTGTAACCAAATACACAATCAAGCGCGTTTTCTTCAGTCAGATGTTTGGCAGTCTTCCCTATTACAATTGCTAATTCAGGTTCAAAGTGAAAAACAGTAACATCTGCTTCAGGGAGTTGCACTGTTTCTTTCGTTGAGATAACACTGGTAGGTGATTTTAAAAATGCGTTAAACTCACCACGAGAAGGACTATCAGGTTCAATATAATTCCCCGCAAGACAAACAAGTTGTCCGGGGTGTGGTAAGGGTGCTTTAAGATTGATACTATCTAAGGATTTTGGCGAACCTTTCCTGACTGCATCCACAATCTTCGGGAGAAGACTGTGATAGTCTACAATCACAGTCTGAATCAGTTCTTGAGGTGAATGATATGAGATTTCTGATAAAGTCTCGCTTATGTCAACAATTCCATCATCAGTTATAACACCAAGTTTGTAATCATCATAGAATGCAAATTTCATTCAGTTTTTTGCTCCTGTATTGAAACGTTAAGGATTGAATGGATATTACCTATTCATTTCCAACAATTGTTGCCACTGTTTTTCGTCCACAAGCACCCCCTTTTCAAGACTCTCCAGACGGGTTCGTAGCATACCTTCACCTGGATATCGGACTGTTTCGTTTTCGTCTAAAGGTGCTGCACTATGAAAGTCTTTAATTATTGCTTCTACAGTCTCGTTCAGTATCCCAGCTCCCATCATACCAGAAGCATCAATGGCGATGTAGACCTGTGAAACAGCATATTCGGATTGCTGTTCTGCTATCTGATGTGTGGCTTGTCCACCTGAAATTACGGCTGCCAGCGTATCAAGCACTAAGGCTAAACCTGAACCTTTCCAATAACCGATTGGGAGTGCTCTGCTTGATGCAAGTATTTCTGCTGGGTCAACAGTGAGTCTGCCATCAGTATCATAACCACCAGGGAGGGGCAGTGTTTTCTCCTGTATCTTCAGTACCTCTAATTTTCCGTTCGAATACTGACTCATCGCCATATCAAGCAGGATGTGTCCCTCCTCGCGTGGAATAGCAATTGCCATAGGGTTATTTCCAATGGCTTTCTCAGCAGAACCCCAAGGTGGCATGAGTTTCGTGGTGTTCGTCCAACATATACCGATAAACCCTGCTTCCGCAGCTTGAAGTGCATAGGCACCGCCACGCATCCAGTGATTGGTGTTAGACAATCCAATACAACCTATGCTGTGTTTTTCTGCCAACACCATAGTGCGGTCCATACAGAAATGGGCGTTGACGAGTCCAACCCCCATCTTACCATCCCACCGTTCCAAGGCACCGAAACTCTCTATTTTCACAGGTGTCGCACGGAAATCAATCTGTTTACTATGCAGTCCTGACACGAATCCCGGGAAGCGATTCAGACCGTGTGAATAAACACCATCGCGTTGATTCTCTGCAAATAACTGGGCACATAATTTCGCATTCTCACCAGTATAGCCTACAGATGTAAACACACGATAGAACGCATCACATAATTCTTGAAATGGAACACGGATCATGCAATTCTCTTTCACTATAGTAAGGTTAATAATTAATGAGACATTTCACCCATACACCGATGACGAACAACACCCAGTAGGGGCGAGGTTTCCTCGCCCGTTGTGAAACCAGTCAATATTTTAACTGGCATTAATTCTGAAGTTCACTATAAGTGCTCGTTAATTGGTCTGTTCGACTAAGCGCAAATAGACACTCTACCACATTTTTAACCACTCTTCAACCGTTGTAAGTGGGGCAGTTTGACTACGAATAACCCATTTGAAGTCAGGGTCTTTCCAATAGATTGATCCTGGATGGTCACCATCACGCAAATATCGGATGTCAATTGCCCACCGTATAATCTCACTTGTCGTGTGGGGTAGGGAGCGGTGAAGTGTAAGGTTATGGAACACCAGAGCATCTCCAATTTCCATAGGACACGTTACAATCTTTTCCGCATCTATAAGACTATCCAATACTTCAAGAAACTTGCCTTCACGATTTTCTGTATGGTGATTAACCACACCTAACTTATGTGAACCTGCAACAACCTGAAGACAACCGTTCGTCTCATCTACTGGAACAAGAGGTATCCAAGCTGTAGGGATAATTGATTGTTCACTGACAGTACCGAAATAACCGCTATCTTGGTGCCATGGAACAACAGTTAATTGTTGTCCTGGGAGTTTTGGACGCGCATTGAAAACTGGATGTCCAATGACATCTGTTCCTGTCAGTTGACCGATAGCATCAACAAGCGGACCTGCGTAGTGTAGATCGAATATCTCAGATGTAGCAATCTGACCACGCCACGAACGACCAAAACGATTTGCATGTTCACCTGCCACTTTCCATAATTTTGTTTCAAATGGAAGTTCTGAACCATCATCCTCAACTATATTCTGCTCTTTCAATTGTTGAACGATCCCATCAACGACGTGGCTAAATCTATCACGAACACCGTTGATTTCCGACATGGGGACAACATCTTTCAATAGGAGGTAACCGTCATTCTCCCATTGTGCCATCTGTTCAGAAGATAGCGGAGTGGATTGTTTTGTTTCTGTTTCCATTTTACCTCTTTCGTCTCAACTTTTCTTAATTAGATTCTTAAAGTAAGTGTTTCCGCTCATATAGCGTAATGAACATGGATATTATAGCACTTTTTAATATAAATAACGACTCTTTTGATAGCAATTGACTTTTTTATGTGAAAGTGCTATTTTACACATTAAGGAGGACGCAACATGGCAACACTATCACAAACTGAAAATCAGATAAGGCCGCTTTACATAGATGGATACACAGATCAACTCAGTTATGCCCCTGGAGAAGAAATCGCCTTTAACGTGTCAACGAGTGCTGGACAATATGCACTGGAGATAGCACGAATCGGAGCGACGCGTGAAGTGGTATTCAACGAATCAGGCATCCCTGGAGATGCACAACCCATTCCTATCAATGCTTCTTCTCATGGGTGTGGGTGGAATCCTACTTATCAGCTTAAAGTGCCAGGAACTTGGCAAAGCGGATACTATGAGGGAATACTTCGGGCATCAGATGGTGGAGGAGATACCATCTATAGAAATCATCGTACCGCAGAAAGTTCACTATTCTTTATTGTGCGTGCCGCAGCACCCGGCACTGAGACACCTATTTTGCTCCAACTTTCCACAAACACCTACAATGCATATAACAATTGGGGTGGTTTCAGTCTTTACGGATATCACGGACAGAACACGCTACAAGGTAATCGCGTGTCATTTAACAGACCCACTGGAGGTATTTTCAGAAACTGGGAATTACCCTTTATTGTTTGGGCAGAGCAGAATGGATATACACTCGATTATGCTGCGAATAGTGATCTGGAGTTTCATCCAGAGATGCTAGCACATTATAAACTAGTATTGAGCGTTGGTCATGACGAATACTGGTCAGCACCGATGCGTGATAATCTTGAGGCTTATGTTGCTAATGGTGGTAACGCAGCGTTCTTCAGTGGGAATTCAGTCTGCTGGCAGGTCCGTTCAGAAGATGAAGGACGTGCGTTAGTCTGTTGGAAACAGAGTTTTAACTTAGACCCAATCTACAAAACCGATGACTACAGTACGTTAAGCACCTTGTGGAGCCATCATTTGGTGGATCGTCCCGAAAATCATTTGACAGGTGTCGGTTTCCTTCAAGGAGGTTATCACCTGAGTCATGGACAATTTATGGATGGGGACGGAGCTTATACTGCACACCGTCCAGAACACTGGGTCTTTGAAGGAACAGACTTGAAAAAAGACGAAAAATTTGGTGGACAGAATACCATTGTGGGTTACGAGTGTGATGGATGTGAATTTACAATTAAAGATGGATTACCGGTACCGACCTATAAAGACGGGACACCAGATGGGTTTACAATTCTCGCGACTGCACCTGTCCGATGGCATCCAGATGATTGTGAATGGTATGAACGATGGGAAAAAGGTCATACAGGCGCAGCAACGATGGGTATCTACACAAAGGGTGGCACTGTCTTTACCGCCGCTACAACTGACTGGTCACACGGGTTAGCAGGTGGTGACGCTATCGTTCAAAGGATTACACACAATGTCTTGAAAAAACTTGCATGTTTGCAGTAGAACAATACACGCTCCTATCTTACAGAACGTAGCGATGATCTACGAATACTGTCTAATTCCTCTGCACTGAAGACACCCGCTTGATATAGATTTCGATACTCATCTGATACAGTCTGATCGAAAATCATCAGATCATCAGTATTGATTGTCACAGGGACACCGTTGTCAAACAGGACGCGAATTGGATGGGAATCAATATCTTGCACTGCGCGCAACATCACATTACTGGTAGGACAGACATTCAACTGTATGTTGTTATCAGCAAGCCATTTCATGACTTCTTCTGATTCTATCGCGGCAATACCGTGTTGCACCTCGTCTAAACCGAGTATTTCAACCGTTCTTCTAATCTCTTCAGCCCCACCGAATTCACCGACATGTGCTTTCAGTTTCATGCCCCGTTTACCCGCTTCAGTATACAGCGACTTCACTGCTTCCGGGGGACATGCATCCTGATGGCTATAAAGGTCAATTGAATGAAATAACCCAGAGTCAATGGCATGATACATTAATTTCACTATGTTCGCGTCATCAGCACACTTCCGTGACAAGCCTAATTCTGGTCGCAAATCAATCTTCGGACGGCACTTTTCAACTAAATTCTGAATATACGCATAGAAAGGCTGAAGTCCATCGGTATAATATTCCGCTATACGAATATCAAAACTCATTTCAAGGACGACAATACCATCCATTATGGCATCGTTTACTGCTGAATCTGCGATAAGCTCAAATCCGTGTTGATTTCTTATATGCGGAATCAGTATGTCCCCCACATAAGTGAGCATACCCTCAAGACCATCCATTTTGGAAGGCGGTTTAGCGAGAGAATGTCCAAGCCAACGTTCCACATTGTTTCTGCGCGTACTAAACATCACATGACTGTGAACATCTGTTTTGGGAAATGACTTGATACCCTCAATGTCATCGTTTGTAAGTGCTTGAACAAAATCCTTATGCATAGTACAGACATCCAATTTTATTAACCAGAACAGATCAAGATGATTTTTCTTGCGTGGAATTCATCTTTATTGTATGATTCACACATAATTGGTGATAAAGTTTTTCTTTAAGTACGCAATAAGTAGTTTCGGGCTTGCAAGAAGTTGATTTTTATTTGAAAATTTAA
>VXOP01000179.1 GCA_009839975.1 Candidatus Poribacteria bacterium | reverse complement strand
GTTTTTCGTCCTCATTCTGTTCAGTTGGAAGGTTTTTATTGATGATCGCATTGATACGGAACTCGTTCACAAGTTCACTTTGTGTGATTGCTTGCTTATTGACAACTGCAATTACTGAATCAATCAAAATCTGTGCGCCTGCAATTACAGTAGTCATTGCCATTAGAATAGTGATGTATACTGCTAAGATTATTGTGTGATTTAGTGTTTTCATTGTGTAGGATATAATAACGGACAATGGAGTTTAGGTCAAGTTGTTTTGGTTGAATTTGGATTCTGTTATTATTTTACCAATCCAATCACACCGCAACCAACACGAGAACCGCCGCCTGGACGCAGCTGTAACGCCACAATCACATCGTTTATCCACTCCCCAAAAGCCGCATCATCGCCTTGGAAATAACCCAACACCCACGCAGTTGTCCGATCATCTAAGAACATCGTCAGCAATAAACTGTAGCCTGACGCATCAGCGGGATTCTCAATATCTATACCAGACGTGATATAGAGATGTGTTAGCCTGTTCTGCATCTCTTTTACAAAATCTTCAGGAGTACCACTAGAGAAAGTTCGTTTAAATTGATTCGAGAAGAAGTCAGGATCGACAGGTAGTCCTATAAAAATAAAGAACTCGTGATATGCGGTTAAACTTTTGGGTTCAATATCCATGAACGCTTGGTGTTCAGGTGTCCCCTCAAGTGGAATAGTAAAGGCAATTCGTGGATCAACTAACTGTTCAGGCTTTAGAAAGCACTTTAGCAATAGTTCCAACAAGTCATGAGTATGCGGACTCACCGCTTCACCTGGAAGATGATGCGCTGTTCCGAGATCAACTTGCTGTCCAAGTACTGCCAAAGTGCATAGATGTGTTGCTTGTACTGGTTCAGTTTGTCCCACAATATGGGTATGTGTACCTTGGTTCATATCCGTGTGAATCATCGGAGAACCGTGCAGGTGTGGATGGGTTCTGAAGGTATCGCCTGTTTCGTGGATCAGTATCAATTTACCGAGTATATCAGTCCTCGGATCTCCGCCAATTGACCAGAACGGTGTTGTGAATTCCAAAACACCCGTTCCGTTTTCATCGACTGGAATGTTACCGATCTCACCTATTCCGATAGGTGGTGTTTCCAGAGTCGCTTCTGCTACGGGTATACCTATATTACCTGTGGGAACACCCATCGGATGCCAATGCGGGCCCACATCAGCACAGTTGCCGATATGGAGATGTGATGCATGCAAACCGGGTGTAGTATTCTGTATCTCAATGACAGCATGAACACCCATCTCAGCTTCAGTGAATGTAGCAGTTCCCGTCAGACTGCTTCCATCTACTGCCGTGATGTTTGCAATTGCAACTTTTTCTACGGGTTCAGTCGTGATTACCTCTGGTGGAATGAATTCACAACCGACAACACAGAAAATAAGAACAAAGAGAACAACGATTATAGCGGAAATATAATGATTCACTATTATTTGCGATTTGGAGATAGCTCCTATAGAAGAAGTGTAAAAAAATTTGATAATCCAATTAGAAACCGACTACAGTTGATAACGTTTATCTATTAGGTTCTGTTGTGTTCATTATGGTTGCAGTTGTGTTCATTATATTTGCAAGGTCCCACACCAAGACTGTTCCATTTTTGCTCTTACTGGCTAAGGTATGACTGTCTTTATTGAATGATAAACTAACAATTTCATCTGTATGTCCTTTGAGCGTTTTCTTTTGTTCACCAGTAATTGAATCCCATAAATGTATAGGACCTTCCCACAGACTGCTGGTGAGAATACGACCATCCGAACTGAATCCCACATCCCAAACAACGTTCTGTGGAGATGGTAAATCTTGACGAGTAAATATATGTTTCTGCTCACCCGAGGCAACATCCCACATTCTGATTGTATCATCATTTGCACTGCTTGCCAATTTGTTACCATCTGGACTAAAAGCAATGAATGTAATGCTATTGGTATGTCCAATAAGTGTATGTGTAAACTCACCCGAGGCAACATCCCACAGACCTATCTGAAAATCTGGTCCTGTCCATCCCTTACGATCAGACAGTGAAGTTGCTACCGTCTGAAAATCTGGACTCAGTTTAGATAGATCATCACCTTTAGATTCAGCCCCCTTTACGATATTAGTTTGCTTTTGCTTAAGTGTTGCTACATCCCATAGTTTGAAAGAACCGTCTCCGGCTACACTTAAAAGTGTTTTACCATCGGAACTAAACTCTACATTGAAGAGTCCTCCCGTACGCGTCCTAATAGTTCCCATTCTTTTTCCCGAATCCATATCCCATAGACGAATATTACCGTAGAAATCTACACTTGCAAGCATTTTACCATCAGGACTAAACAAAAGGTCGATAATAGGTTTTATATGTCCTTTAATTGCTTTCTTTTGTTCACCTGTTTCTATATCCCATAAATGGATGGTTTTATGAGCTGCCGTTGCAAGTATAGTTCCAACCGGACTAAATACCACATCTACGATCTCTTTCTTATGTCCTAAGAGTGTTTTCTTGTGTTCCCCTGTATTGACATTCCACAGATGCATTGTTTTTTTATCTATAACATCCTGAGTTGCTAATGTCTGTCCGTCTGGACTCAGCACTACCTTTTCAATATTAGAAATATGACCCGTGATCGTTTTCTTGATCTCTCCTGTTGCGATATCCCACAAATGAAGAAGTCCGTGCTCACTCCAACTTGCTATTGTCTTACCATCAGGACTAAATACTACGTTCTTGACAGGAGATGTGTGTCCAGTAATGGTTCTTTCAAGTGTGCCAGTGGCAACATCCCAGAAACGTATTGTATTATCAGCATTCGGACGCGCAAGAAGTTTACCATCCGGGCTGAACGCAACTGTAGAATCGTAATTCCCTTCTTCTTGAATTGTCCGTAAGTACTTGAGTTCTTCAACATCCCACAGGTGTATAGTATGATCTGAAACTATACCTACCAACATTTTTCCGTCAGGACTAAATCTAAAATCTGTAACAATGTATTCATTTCTAAAGACAATTTCACTATGTTCACCTGATAGAACATCCCATAGCATGATTTCATAATTGCGATTTGTGCTGGCAAGCTTCATCCCATCTGGACTAAAAACAGTTTTGTCTCGTGGATATCCTTTAATTTGAGACTTCTGAAGTTCTCCTGTTGACACATCCCAAAAGTCTAATAAAAAATAATCCGTTGCACTAACTAATGTTTGTCCGTTGTAAATAAACGCAAGACTGCTAAGTGACCCCATGCGATCTTTTCTTAAGGTCATCTTGAGAGTTCCTGTTGACACATCCCACAAACTAATGGGGCCGTCCTCTTCCCCACAGGCAAGTGTCTGGCTATCTGGTGTGAAGGCAATATCTGCTATCCGTCCAGAGTGAGCCGACACCAGTGATTGAATTTCACCAGTATGTGCATCATACAACCAAATGCCAATAGTACTCACAACTGCCAATACGTTACCATCAGGAGAATATACTAACATTTCAACGCTACCTTTCCCAAACCGTGCCTTCACATTTTCCGGTAAGTTCAACTGTGGATTATCAGGAATAAACATCATGTGAACGGGATGTTCGCGTTTTGAAATAGTTTGCAATATTAAAAAAACCGAAACGATGCCTACTATCAGAACAATTGAAAACAACGTCTTTTTCATTTTATGTCTTTTCCTTGATAGACTTCTCTTAGTATCTGCCTTATTTCACGAGATCTGTTCTATTGATAATTGATTCCATATCCCACAGCAGCACAGTTCCGTCCGAACTTGTACTTGCCAGAGTCTTCCCATCAGAACTAAACGAAATGCCAGAGATGGCACTGGAATGGTCTGTAAGTGTGTTTTTCTCCTCACCCGTTGCAACATCCCAGAGTCTGATTTTTCTATCCCAACTCCCACAGGCAAGGATTTTCCCATCAGGACTGAAAGATAAACTCCTAAGCCTAAGAATATCCGAACCTAAAACTCTCAGCAATGCACCTGTGTTAACATCCCATAGTTTAACGCTATCTTTATCTCCACTGGCAAGGATGTTTCCATTCGGACTAAAGGCTACTGCAGACACTCCGGATTTAAAATCAGTAAGTGTTATCTTCTGTTCTCCATTCGTAACATCCCACAACCTAACGACACTGACACTATAGTCGGAGACACCACCACTTGCCACTGTTTTTCCATTAGGACTAAATGCAATCGACCTAACAGAGTCGGTATGTTCCTTGATAGTCTTCTGATGACTACCACTTCTTGCATCCCACAAACGGATCGTCATGTCGTTGCTCGAACTCGCAAGTGTTTTCCCATCAGGACTATATGATAGACTTCTGATATTAGAATAAGTATCTTTATCAGAAACATGCCCTTCAATAGTTTTCGTACTTTTGCCGGTGTCTGTATCCCATAGTCGTATTGTCTCGTCAAAACCACCACTTGCAAGCGTATTGTCAGAAGGATTAAATGCAAGGCAATCAACAGATCCTTTGTGACCGAGAAGTGTTTGCTTATGCAAACCTTCGTCTATATCCCAAAGATGAATTTCCTTTGATGCTCCGAATGCAATCATCTTTGAATCGCTGCGAAATGATACGCTCGAAATAGGTGCAATATGACCGTTGATTGTCCGCTTGAGTTTTCCAGTGCGAACATCCCAGATGTGTAGCATGTGATCGTTCCCCCAACTCGCAAGTGTTTTCCCATCAGGACTGAGTGCTATGTGCTTTACATCCGCTGAATGTGCTTTAAGAGTTTTCTTAAGTTTACCTGAATTCACATGCCATATACGGACGGTGTCATCCCTACCTGCACTCACCAGAAATTGACTATCATGACTAAACACCATTTTATTGATACTTTCCGTATGTCCCTTTAAGGTTCGCCTATGTATTCCATCGGGCATTTGCCATAGCCGTATGGTTGTGTCTAAACTCCCACTTGCCAGTAACTTTCCATCTAGACTAAATGATAGGCTGCTTATGATTTTCGTGTGTCCACCCCGTTCCATCTTTACTTCCCCTGTGACGAGATCAGATATACGTACTCTATAATCATTATTGGATTCCCCAGTAGCCAGAAGTCCTTCATCCTCATTGAGCCATATACTACACCCCCATATTGAAACAGATCCCCTGTTCCAGTTCTTATGGGTACCAGTGGAGACATCCCACAGGTTAATCCCGTATAAGTCTGTACTTATAATTTTTTTTTCATCATAACTAAACAGGAGATTAGTTATTGCGCTATCATGCCCAACAAGAGTCTGTTTGAGTCTGAATGTTGAAGTATCCCATAAGTAGATAATTCCCTCTGGACTACCAGCGATGAGCATTTGACCGTCGGGACTAAACGCCGCATTCCTATTACCAGAACCTCCACCTGACAACACAGTTTGCATTTGATAGTTAGTCGTATCATACAACCATATACTTGTAGCAGTTACGACTGCTAAAATAGCACCATCCGGTGAATATGTTAGTTCGTTCACACTCCCTTTACCGATACGCAGTTTAACACCGTCAGGAAGATTCAATTGTGGAGATTCGTGGAGAATAGTTCCGCTTTGAAATTGCTCCTTTTGAGATTGGCTTAAGACAAGACTCAGGATTAGAACTACAATTATAGCGGACAGAACAATGTAAATTGGACGTAGTTTTGTTTTCATTTATTCTCCTCCCGAATGATGTTTAAGATATCCCATACAAGGACTGTCCCAGCTGTGCTCCCGCTGATAAGCGTCTTACCATCGGCACTGAAATCGATGCTCGTGACTCCTCCATTAGTGTGTCCAATCTGTATTTCCATACGTTTTCCCGTGTCTAAATCCCATAAGTTAATATATCGTTTTGCACGAAGAGGTACTCCCCGTTTCATATCACATGCAAGTGATATTCCATTTTCATATAGAATTACTTTCCAAACCGTTAGTTTGTATCCGGCGATTGCGTATTCTTGCTGTCCAGTTGCGATATCCCATAGGCGAACGGAACCGTCTTTACTTGTGCTGACGATTTTACGTCCATCTGGACTGAAAAAGATATCTGAAATCGCATCAACGTGTCCTATGAAAGTTCCTATCCGTTCTCCCGTAACAACATCCCACATAACGATAGTTCCGTCTTGGCTGCCGCTTGCGACTCTATCCCCATCTGGATTTAATGCTACTGTAGTGACAGCAATGGGTTTCGATGTCTGTTGCTTTGCTAAAAGTCGATTTGTGAAGGTTTTCTTGAGTTCTCCTGTAGCTGCATTCCACAACCGTAATGTCCCATCAAAACTCCCACTCACAAGTGTTTGTCCATTGGAACTAAAACAGAGACTCTCGACCCTCGCGGTATGACCCGTGAGTGAGTGTCTAATATTCCCCGTTGTAGTATCCCATAGCTGGATTGAATTGTATGAACTTGCACTTGCAAGTATCTGATTATCTGGACTAAACGCAATACCGAATTCCCGTTCATATAGATGAAGACCAAGTAATACCTTATGATTCTTTTCAAAAAATCGTATTCTTTCGGATAGGTGTTGTTCTTTACCTGTATTTGCATCCCACAACCCTATAAAACCATCCGAATACATCCCCGCCAATAGGTTACTATCTGAACTGAACAGAAATCTATTCAGATTTCCGATACTAGGTGAACGTCGTATTAGTAATCTGCACTGTCCAGAGGTTATATCACATAAGTTTATAGATCTGTCAAAATTCATACTTACCAACTTAGTACCATCAGGACTTAGAGTAAGATCGGCAAAACTACCCATAAACAACGTCAGATCTTGAAAGTTATTTCCAACTATTCTTTTCTTGTGTTCTCCAGTAACTGTATCAAAAAAATCGATAATATGGTCTTCATATGCTGCAGCGATCGTACTACCGTCCGGACTGAAACAGACGCTGATGCGTTGTCGTGTTAGATCGTCTATCTGCTTATATTTTCCAGTATTGACATCCCATAGGAGGACTTTGGATTCACCCATCCCCCAACTTAAGATGAATTGTCCATTCGGACTAAACGATACTTGTGTAACATTAACCTCCGCTTCTTTGAACGTCTTCACATGTGTGCCTGTTTCAAGATCCCAAAAACTGATTGTGTTATCAACACTACCACTTGCAAGCGTTTTACCGTCAGGGCTAATAGATACACTGGTAACAGAATCCGTATGTCTAAGAGTATGTTTGACTGAACCAGTAGCAACTTCCCACAGGTTGATGGTCTGATCCTTGCTACCACACGCGAGTATCTTACCATCAGGACTAAACGCGATTCCTCCAACAGCGTCTGTATGTTTTTCAAGTTTTCTGTTTTTTCCAGTAACAACATCCCATAAAAATAGATCCTTGATTCTATGCGATGCAAGCGTTGCTCCATCAGGACTGAACAACACATTACGAGAACCCGTGTATATAGGGCTGTCCAGTTCTTGCTTTATTGTCCTATTGGCAATATCCCATAGTAAAATTCCTCCAAAACCACCTTTAGAACTTGCAAGTGTTTTCCCATCAGGACTGAAAGTAATTCCTCGATAACTAGAATAACCTTTCGCCTTTAACAGGTCTATTTCTTGATACGTTTTAGCATCATATATCCAAATACCAATTGCAGTAGCTACCGCGAGTTGAGTGCCATCAGGTGAATACTTTATCGCATCAATTTCACCCTTTCCAATACGTGCAATTGCACCATCAGGTAAATCCCAACGCGTATAGTTTTCAGCCGAAACGTTAGAAAGGTAGAATGTTGTAAGGAGAATTAGAGAAAAGATATTCAGATATAGTAACTTTTTCATGACATGTCCTTGCAGAACCTACAATGCAATTCTGAATTTGTCAAAGTATTCTGCTGCAGAAGGTTATTTTGTTCGCAAGATGACTCCCTTCTCACCGACAATCCATCCCATATCCCCAGTGAAATGAATATCCTGCAAGTTTTTTGTTGTTGGTGATGGATAGTTTATCCACGTTTCCCCCCCATCTTCTGTGTGTAAGATGACTCCCTCCTCACCGACTGTCCATCCCCGTTCTTCATCTTGAAATTCTACATCCCTTAGGCTCTGTTTCATCGGGTTTGTTTGTCGCTTCCAAGTCATTCCTTTATCAGTGGTATGCAAAATCAGACCATCAGACCCAACAATCCAGCCTTTAGATGGATGTGGGAAATGCACAGCGAACAGTGGTTGTTCTGCATTGCTGATCTGTTGGGTCCACTGTTTTCCACCATCTGGCGAATATAAGATTTCTCCTTTTTCTCCAACAACCCAAACGGAAGTATCATAAGCGTGTACTCCCCAAAGATGTTTGTCTGAAGGATTGTCAACTTTCTCCCATGTTCCGCCACCATTTTGCGTATAGAGTATCGTTGACATACCCATGCCGTCAACCCCTCCGACAGCCCAGCCTTCTGTTCTATTGATAAAATACAGGTCTAAGATTCCAGGTGTTATATTACTTGTGGATCGTATCTGATGTTGTATTTTCCACGAGTTACCCGCGCTACCGGTATAATGTATATTTCCCCTACCCGTTATCCAGCCATTTATGGAAGTGGTAAAATTGACATGGGTCAACGTATATGTAGCAATGGACTTTTCATCGTCTCCACGCCAGTTCTTTCCACCGTCCTTAGATGATAGAACGGTGCCATCACTTCCAACTGCCCATCCGTGCTTTCCATCAAAGAAATGAACTCCGTAAAGATGCGCGCTGGACCCACTATTGACCTGTTCCCATGTAATTTCTTTTGCATCTTGGGCACAACCGATGAACAGAAGACTTGTCAATATCAGCGTGAGGATGGTATGTCTTAATTCAATCATGGAGATTCACCTGTTAAATATATATTGCATTTTCGGATGGAGCGTGGTAAATTAACTATAATGGATTTATGCATCTGTTGTCAATAGAATTTTACTATCTTAGGAATTCTTCAAGCCGGTAGGTGCGATTTCCTAATCGCACAGGGTTTATCCCAACCCTTTCGTTGAAGTTTCCTCGTAGCATCCGGTGCGATATGGAAATCGCACCTACCGGCCTGGGGTAATCGAAATTACCTGATTATTTATTTAATCTTCATGAGTGAGCAATATTAAATAATGAATTATCAATTTTCCGCTAAGCCTGCAGGCACCGAACCCGTAGGGGCGGGGTCTCCCCGCCCGTCATCAACGTGCCACCTGCATATTTAATATTCAAACTCGCTTGTGCCTACTACTATTCAGTATCAACCGCCGCTCGGACGGCACACGGAGTGTCTACTACTATTGCTTAGACGGCACACGGAGAGTGCCTACTACTATTAATGAATAAAATGGATTACATTATTGGTATAGATGGTGGTGGAACAAAGACCGTCGGTATGTTAACCACTGCCATAGGAAAAGAATTAGTTAGAACGCAAGCAGGTCCATCAAATTATCATGTTGTTGGAACAGAACAGACAAAGAAGGTATTAAACGAAATCATCCGAAAACTTACAGAAAACGTCGACAACACAACGTTAGATTCAATCAGATTCTGTTTGGGTATGGCGGGTTTAGGACGTGAAGAAGATAGAAACATTATCGGACAGATGTGTGATGAAATTGGTATAGGTAAAAAGCGGATTCTAACGCACGATGCACATATCGCATTGGTTGGTGGTATAGGTAAACAGACGGGTGTTATCGTAATTTCTGGTACAGGTTCTATTGTCTATGGCATTGATCAATACGGACAGGATGCACGTGCAGGGGGTTGGGGATATCTGCTTGGAGATGAAGGTAGTGGGTATGATATCGGTATTAAAGGACTTCAGGCAGTTGCACGCTCAGCAGATAAACGTGAACCACCGACTGAATTAACCCGTTTTATGCTAAATAGACTGGAATTGAACAACCCAAGTGATTTAATTCGGTGGACACATGCAGCAAATAGAGACGAAATTGCAGAACTGTCTAAAGTCGTGTTTGATGCAGTTGAAACAGGGGATAAAAAAGCAGAAACGATATTAGATCAGTCTCTTATAAAAATAACC
>VXOP01000029.1 GCA_009839975.1 Candidatus Poribacteria bacterium | reverse complement strand
CAATATGACAGCAGCGCAAGAACCCACAATCCTTTACCTTAATAGAGAATCTCCACTTTATGAAGATATAGAGGACATTCTTGAACGTAAAGAATCAAACCAATTGAGATTTTATACACACGAGGAAATTTGGAAGGAACACATGTCAGAATTTTACAAAGTTGCAAAAGTTGATGAAGTGCCTGAAGGTACGAAAAAATTAGTTGAAGTAGATTTCGTTCCTGTGCTACTCTTTAACGTAGATGGCGAGTTTTACGCGATGGAGGATGTCTGCACACACGACGGCGGTCCTTTAGGTGAAGGTTTTTTGGACGGGGATGAAATAGAATGTCCACGCCACGGCGCACGATTTTGTGTCAAGACAGGAAAGGCACTCTGTATGCCAGCCGTTGAAGACATCGAATGTTTTCCCGTCAAAATTGAGGATGACGAAATTTTAGTTAACATTGACTAACTATTACCTCATCAGTGTGGATTACCAGATTTACTATAGGAGGAAATTACAATGGTAACCGAAGAATCTGTATACGAAGCTATAAAAGAAATTATCGACCCCGAAATCGGTATTAATATCGTTGATATGGGACTTATCTACGAAGTTGACATTGATGACACTACCGTTGATATAACGATGACACTCACAAGTCCTGGATGTCCCGCTGGTGGACAGATAGTCAACGGCACGCAGCACGTTACACAACAACTGGAAGGTGTTGAAGAGGTTAATGTACAAGTTGTCTGGACACCACGTTGGACACCCGAATTGATGAGCGAAGAGGCAAGAGACGAACTCGGTATCTTCTAACAAGTCTAAGAGGTACTGAAATATGTGCATAATTATTTTCGCTGGTATTTCTCTTCTCATTTACGGCATTATAACAAATAATTGGTTACCAGTAATCATAGGGCTTGTATTCTTTTTGGGTATGGGCTTAATCATGAGCATCCGTGACAGCAACCGCGACAGCAACCGTAACGATGATAGGTAAATGGGGTCTAAAGCAGAGGGTTCTAACTGATAATCCACATTACAAAAGCTTAAAGGTGATGGAACGATTTGGAATCAGAGCAACCGAAAGAAAATGGGCATTTTGAAATAATGATGAGTACTGTGAGCAAAAGTCCGAAAACTCTTAAGAAACACGAAAATACCTTTCATATAGAATGGAAGGATGGACATGCCAGTTGGTATCCATACCGTTATCTCAGGCAGATGTGTCCGTGTGCAGAATGCGCCATCATCCGACATAAAGGTAAGGATATACATTCTCTATTCTCTCCACAAGGGGATGGAGATGTAACATTAATAGAGGTGTCTGAAGATATTCAACCCACCGATATCCAGTTGGTGGGGCGGTATGCTCTTCAATTCAGTTGGACTGATGGACACAATACCGGTATCTATCCATTTGACGTATTACGTGAGACGTGTCCCTGTCCAGAATGTGCACCAATAGAAGAAAATGAAAACGAGGATGAAACTTAATAATGCAGACAATACCTTCTCTCCCAGAAATTTCACCACAAGAACTAAAACAGAGATTGGACGAAAACCAAGCTGTGTTTTTATTGGACGTACGTGAACAAAGCGAATATGACATCGTACATCTTGAAGATGCAAAACTAATACCATTAAACACACTCCCACACAATATAGACAGTTTACCAACAGATCAGGAAATAGTCGTCTACTGTCACCATGGTCAACGCAGTTTCTATGCAACTGCTTACCTACAGCAAAACGGATATACTGATGCAAAAAACCTTACTGGTGGGATTGACCAGTGGGCAGCAGAAATTGATCCGACCCTGAAACGTTACAGTTAACACTTTTCACAGTGAAATACCAAATTTTGAAAACGACATAAAGGGATTGATTTTTACCAAAGAATATAGTATCATATTGTTAACATCACTGCAATTAAGGGTAAGGCACATGACATCTCTTCCGGCACAGACGCTCTTCACTCCTGAAGAGTACATCACACAAGAACGAAAGGCACGGCACAAAAGCGAATATCTCAACGGTCAGATATTGGCAATGTCTGGGGCAAGTCGCGCACACAGCCTTATCACAAGCAACATATCCAATAGACTTTACAACCAATTAATGGAATCCGATTGTGAAGTCCATTCCAGTGATATGCGTGTGCAGCCGAGTCAAAAAGCCTATTTCTATCCAGATGTCGTTGTTGCCTGCAATGAACCACGATTTGCGGATGATGTCTTTGACACACTTCTGAACCCCGTTGTTATCGTAGAAGTACTTTCACCTTCTACTGCAACCTATGACCGAGAGGAGAAGTTCTCTCACTATAAGCAACTGGCATCGTTGCAAGACTACATCCTCGTTTCACAGCACAAGTTCTGTGTTGAACATTATTGTCGGCAAGATCGAAACTGGCAACACACCGAATTACGTTCACCTGAAGATGTGCTGATACTCGACTCAATAGAATGCGAGATACCCTTGCGTGACATCTACATGCGCGTTATCGTTACTGAATCAAGAGGAGAAAATCAATGATAGTAGAATTTGAAAACCGATCCGGTGAAATGGAACAGGCAGAAATGGAAATTGACGAGCCTTGTCCCACCTGTTGTGGTATGCTCTTCCCTTTAGTGGATTCAAAACCGGAAAGTGGATATCGCTGCAGCAGCTGCGGACTTGTCTTTAAACTTGTAGAGGAAGAGGCACAGGTCGAATCCAAATAAGCTGGAACGCAAGCTGACTACTCAACTTTGCGAAAATCAGGTACTTCCACAGGTGCACCGCCGTTCGCAATAGATTGCTCTGAAACCAGACCCGGCACAGTAAAATCCATAGTTGTATAAACATCAATCGGTGGGGACGTATCAGTTAAGATACTATCAATAAAATCGCGCACCTTAAAATACTCACCCAAGTCACCTACGTTTTGGGCTTCAACTGGTGGGTTTTTCCATCGTTCAGGTAAAAACTCAGCTTCATAGTCTGACAACGGTTTCCACACTTCACCAGATTCATAGTCACGCAACCAAATCTTTGGCTGAGCTCCAAAACCACGCGAACTTTCATAACTCCCTTTCGTACCTTGCAGACTGAAATAGGAATTCGCTGGACGATTCGAAAGCATATCAATCCGAATCTTAATTAATCCACCATTTTCAGTTTTACACAACATCATCACAGTATCCTCCATGGCATGCTCAGGATCCGTATGAACACCAGTACCAAGACAGCAGACACTCACAACCCGTTCACCAAACCACTGAAGCACAGGACCAAGACTATGTGTTGCATAGTTGCACCGATTAATTCCAACCTGCCAGTAATATCGCCACGTAGGATTCCCTTCCGCATCGTGATGAAGCGACTTGATGTTATGAAGATACTCTCCCTCACCAAAATACACTTCACCAAACAAACCCTTCTCCACCATATTGCGTATTAACACATTGTGCTTAGAATAACATGTATTTTCAGCCATCGTATACTTTGCAGTTGATTTCCGAACTGCACGAACAAGGTCATAACACTCCCCTAACTTAACTGCTGCAGTAACCTCGCTAATCACATGTTTTCCAGCATCTAACGCTTCTATTGATTGCGGTACATGCAGATTCTCAGGAGTAGCAATCACAACAAGGTCAACCACATCTAACATTTCTGTGTAATCTGTAAATTGTTGTGGAACATTGAACCTTTCTGCTGTGTGCTTGAGTGTAGTTTCATTAATATCGCATACTGCCACAACATCGGTTACTGCAATGGCATTGAACGGTTGAAAATAAGAACTACCACGATGTGCGCCTACAATTCCGACCTTTAGTTTGTCCACAATGTCTCACTCCTCATGCATTTCAGGGTTAGTGATTCCGGATTAATCTGAAAAGAACCGCTTTACAAATGGCCATGCACCTGTCTTGTAATACCGATGTCCACCATCACCGATGAATAACTCACATCTATCTTCAACACCAGCAACAGCATAAATCTCTTTCAGTCTTTCAAACGCAAACGCAACATGTTTAATCGGAAAGATAGGATCATCACGTCCTGAAACTGCACAGAACGGACGTGGCGCAATCAGACCCGCAACATCATACATCTCACCTAAACGCATTACACCCGGTACATAGTTACATTCACAGTGTCGGATAGTGCCAATGCTACCTTCAAATGTACAGAAGTAGCAACTCGGAATTGCAACAGCGATACGGGTTTCACACGCTGCAGCAAAGAGAGACACAGTCCCGCCTCCAGAATTACCTGTTATAGCAATCCGTTCTTCATCAACAGGAAGATTATCTATTGACCAATCAATCAGACGAGACATATCCCACACCCGTTCCCCAATTGGAGTGCGACCGACAAGAATACTATGAACTAACTGGTGCCGGCAAGAATGTGTATTATTGTTCTGCTTATCTGCCTCAGTACGTGTTTCTCCGAAAGCACGAGTTGTCGGAGCAATTGCGATATATCCCTCCTCAACAACTGCCTGTCGAGCAATATCGCGTTCACCTTCAATCATCTCTTTCTCTTCCTTCTCTGAATGCGCGATTCCTGCGTAGATATGGGGATGATTGTGTCCATGCGGTGCAAGAATCAATGGAAGCCTTTTGGTAATCTCCTTCGGACGAAGAAGGTAGAATGGTAGAGGGACTGTCGGTTCCACCCACAAATACCAACTTTCACGTATATGATTGTCCATATCTAAAACGTCAAGTTGTTCGGCTTTCGGTACATAATCTGCAAAGTCAGATTCCATATTGTCCAAACCAAGAATGGCACGCAATTCAGGACGAAACTTCGCTTGCCATGCTAATAAACCTTCCCGCTGAGTCTCTTTAAATTCATACTTCCGGGGAACAGTGGCATATAAGCTTTCAAAGTGTTTTACCGCGTTATACATTTAGCAACTCCTAATTTGATTTGGCTTACTTGACAAAAACGCAAATCATGCTATAATACGACTATAATAGACATTTTCCTGAGAACTGTCAACAGATTTTGAAGCGACACAAATGAAACAATTCGAAAGGTAAGTACAATGAAAGTATTGATAACGGGTGCAAGCGGAAAACTCGGTCCTTATGTGATTAGAGAATTAGCAGAAAAGCATACACCTATTCTCATGTCACGCCGACAACCCTCAGAAGAATTTAGTAAACTACCATTTATTCAAGGAGACCTAAACAATTTTGAAGACTGTCAACGCGCTGTTGAAGGTGTAGACGCAATCCAACACCTTGGCGCACAACCAGGGCCCGTAGACCATCCCGATTTTCGGGCAAATGCTGAAGAAAAGGGTATACCTTTTGATGCAACTTTCAAAACCAATATGCTGGGTACTTATTACCTAATGCAAGCAGCAATCAAAGCAGATGTGAAGTCTGTAGTTATGTCTGGTAGTAATTGCGCGTTAGGACACGGCTTCCGCATAAGTAAAACACACATGCCGATAGATTATCTACCATTAGACGAGGATCATCCGTGTTATCCAGAGGATTCCTACAGTTTCACAAAACGGTGTGGTGAAGACCTATTAGCCAGTTATACACGTGCTTACGGTATCAAAACTTATGTAACCCGTCCAGCTGGTATCACACCAGAAGAACGCAGAAAGCAGATGGCAGAAAATGTAAAACCCACTAGTGGATGGTCACCGTGGCTATGGTGCTGGGTCGGAAGCGAAGATGTAGCAAGTGCACACCGCTTAATAATGGAGAAGGCAGAGACATTGCCACCACATGAGGTCTATTTCCTAAACGCAGATGATACCACTGCCTTAGAACCCTCAATGGAACTAATAGAAAGGTTCAAACCAGAATTCCAAACTAAAGTGAAATCGTTGCAAGGACATCAGTCGTTTATCAATTGCGATAAACTCAAAAACGCAGTCGGTTGGCAACACGAAACTTCGTGGCGGCAATAGCATATCTTCACATACTATGGAGCAAACAACATGGCAACGAATGATATAGTACGTATAGGTGTCATAGGAGTTGGCAGTATATCTATTCGCGGTATTCTTCCGCACCTTACGCAAGACGATGTCCAAGATAGACTGAAAGTAACAGCTGTCTGTGATCCAGTTCCTGGCAGAGCAGAAGCTGCATCCCAAAAGTTTAATGTACCACACGCGTATCACACATTTCAAGAGATGTTGTCAGAAGGACATGTTGATGCTGTAAGCATCGCATCACCAATCGGTCTACATTATGAACAGGGAAAATTGGCGATAGAACACGGTGTCCACGCACATTTCAATAAAACGATGACCACCACCGTTGATGAGGCAGATGATCTGATTGAAACTGCAGCACGAAAGGGTGTTAAATTAGTTGCATCCCCCGGACAGATGTTACGTCCAATACATCAAGAAATCAAGAGACTTATAGAAGATGGCGCAATTGGGACACTCACCTGGGCTGCCACAGGTTCCTCTTTCGGAAGATACCACGAAGCTGAATCAGTTCGCCACGGGGACGATGTATTATCCAATATTAATCCTGCATGGTATTTCCGTAAACCGGGTGGTGGGCCACTCTATGACATGACAGTCTACGGATTGCATACAATGACAGGTATCCTTGGTCCTGTCAAACGAGTGACAGCGTTCTCTGGCGTCAGAGTCAAAGAACGCGAATTTCGCGGGGAAATGCTTCCGTGTGACATGGACGACAACACCTTTATTCTATTGGATTTCGGGGAGGCATTCTTCGGCTTTATCTACGGTGCAGCTGCTGGACATTCTATTAGAGGCGGATTAGCAATTAACGGCACAACAGGTGTCATTGAGGGCAGCACCATCAACGGAAAGCCAATTGATGCACCTAAGAGAGAATTATCCCATGTAGTTGGACCCCACCTTAGTATACAGGAAGCACATGTTTTTGAAGATATCATGCAACTTGTCGATTGGATTCGAGAGGATAAACCGACTATCGTCACAGCGGAGCATGCACGCCATGTCATAGAGATTTTTGACGCTGGTTATCGCTCTGCTGAGACAGGACAAGCACAGACCTTGAGAACTACATTTTGATATTGTCCACTAACATAAAAGGTCTATTATGTTCACACTTACAAAGAGAACCTTTCTATTCTTGGGATTTTTATTTTTCTCAGGTAGTATTTCTTGTCAACATCTCCCAGAACCGTTAGAAACCAATTATGATCCATCTACACAACTCAATTTGCCTGACGGTTCCAAAGCACGTCTTGGTAAGGGGACGATACACAGATTTGAGTATACAGCGGATGGTACCCGTTTCGCAGTATTTAGCTCAATCGGGGTCTGGCTCTATGATGCAGTAACACTTGAAGAACTGTCACTATTCGCCGAACACTCTGACTATGTATATAGTGGTAGCATTTCGCCAGATGGCACAAAGGTTGCAGCTGGTTTTTATAAAGGTTCAGTCTGTATATGGGACACTGCCACCAGCGAACTCATATATACGTTGAAGGAGCATAACTCAATGGTTACTGCTATCACTTTCTCACCGGACGGAACGATACTCGCTACTGCCGGTCATGATGGACACTTACATCTGTGGCGTGCTACCACTGGAGAACATCTAAAAGGATCTACAAGACACACGAAGCCTATTTTAAGTATCAGGTTCTCACAAGATGGTAAAATGCTTGCTACTGCAACAAAAGGTGGCACAGTATATTTATGGGATGTACAGACAGGATCAACCTTAAACACAATTAAAGGACATGATAGTGGTGTTAACAGCATCGATTTCTCACCAGATGGTAGAATACTGGCAAGTGGCAGCGATGATAATAATATTCATCTATGGGATACGAGCACAGGAAAAAACCTAAAAACATTTTCAGATCATGCCACTCAGATCAGAAATGCCACTCGGAGCAAAAGTGTTCGTTTTTCAGCAGATGGTGAAACGCTTGCAAGTCAATCTTTTGGCGGAAAAATACTCTTGTGGAATGTTATCACTGGTGAACTTCTTAAAACACTTGACGACAATCTCTTTCACTATGGAAAAGGCATAAGTTTTTCACCGGATAAGGTGACAATAACCGCAGCTAATCATACAAACATAAACTTTTGGGATTCTATTACTGGAGAACTCCTTAGGACGCTTAGAGGGTATTCAACTATGATTCGTTGCGTTGATTATTCACCAGATGGTCAAAAAATTGCTACGGGTAGCGATGACGGAAGGCCACGTTTGTGGGATGCTACCACCGGTAGACTACTCACTATCTTTGACCGACACATTTCCAGAGTTACAAGCGTCCATTTTTCACCGGATAGTAAGATACTTGCCAGTAGTAGTCATGATAGGAAAGTTCAACTCTGGAATGTAGAAACAGGAGGACTCATTAAAACACTGATAGGACATGATAACTTTGTCTTATGCGTTCGTTTTTCGCCTGATGGCCGACTAATCGCAAGTAGTGGGTGGGACACAACGGTGCGCTTATGGGATGCTACCACTGGTGAACACCTAACAACACTACCACATGGCAGTATTGTTAGCAAGGTTAGTTTCTCACCTGATGGAAAAAAGATCGCAACTAATACGAACAGGCTACATTTATGGAATGTTGTTACTAGCAGGCACTCAAAATCCATGTCGAACAATCGGGGGAATGGTGTGAGTTTCGCACCAAATGGTAGAACAATAGTTACCGGAGGACACAATGGGATACACCTTCATCCTATTGGAAGGATTGGATTGACAAAAACACTTGCAGGAGCAACAGGTGGTTGGGTTAGAGAAGTCAGCTTCAGTCCAGACGGTCGCACAGTTGCAGGTGTCAACAGACTCGGCGTGACGGTGTGGGATATATTTGATAGCAATGCCATAGTTAGTTTTACAGGACACAGTTCAGTCGTCAATGAAGTGGCCTTCAGTCCGGATGGTCACACAATTGCAAGTGCAAGTGGAGATGGAACAGTGCTTTTATGGGATGTTAAATTGGATTGACACCTAAAACATCATAATAGTATTTAGGAACTTAGAGTCATGCCAAAAGCGTTATGTATCGGTGAATTACTCATCGATTTTGTATCCACAACACCAGATGTAACCCTGACCGATGCACAGGGTTTCGTCAAGGCACCAGGGGGTGCCCCTGCAAACGTTGCTGTCGGTTTGGCAAGACTCGGTATAGATACCGGTTTCATCGGTAAAGTTGGTGCAGATCCGTTTGGACACTTTTTGACAGAAACACTTCAGCAGAACAACGTAGACACTTCATATCTCATCGCTGGAGAAGAATCGCGCACTACCTTAGCCTTCGTCGCAACACGTTCTGATGGTAAGAAAGACATTACCTTCTACCGACACCCAGGAGCAGATATTCAGCTTTCTCCTGATGAGATTGACGCTGACTACATCCAATCAGCAGAACTATTTCACTACGGTTCTGTCAGTCTTAGTCATTCACCAACCCGTGAAGCAACTCTCAAAGCAATTCAATGTGCCAACGATGCTGGAACTCTTATCTCTTATGACCCTAATCTACGGTTGATGTTGTGGGATAAGCCTGACGAAGCAAAACACTGGATTTGGAAGGTAATGCATTATGCCGATATTGTAAAAATATCTGAAGAGGAATGGGAGTTCATTACCGGGGATGTTGAACTGCCAAATGGAAGAAAAAAGATACTAGATCTTGGTGTCAAATTGCTGGTTGTAACACTGGGAGAACGAGGTTGCTATTATACAAATGGCACTATTGAAGGTTCAATTGAGGGAATTGAAGTTAAGGTAGTAGACACACTCGGGGCAGGGGATGCTTATGTCGCCGCAATGCTTTCAAAATTGATAGAGCATAAGGATCTATCAGACCTGAAACAGAAGCAACTCAACCACATAATGCAATATGCGAATGCAGCAGGAGCATTAGCAACACAGAAAGTCGGTGTAATCCCTTCACTGCCTACACACGCTGAGATTGAACAGTTTCTTTCTATGGAACAGTAGGTCGGGTAGAGGAACGCCATTAAAATATTAACTGGCGATATGTATTGATTGTGGTGATCATGTCGGGTTTCGTTCCTCTACCCGACCTACAAAAGAATGATAGATTATAAATTAATAATGGTATAATAAATAAGGT
>VXOP01000151.1 GCA_009839975.1 Candidatus Poribacteria bacterium | reverse complement strand
GAATGTGCTACGGGTGTATGACGATGTTTGTTGAGCGGAAAGGGTAATGTTGCATGGTTGTTGTCTAAAGAAACACAATTTCATGTCAAAAACTTTTCACACTCCATTGTCATATCACCTTGACTTACTCAAGATTCTATTATATACTAAATTAATGATAATTGTTGAAATAGGAGATGATACGATGCCGAAAAGAATAAAATCTGCTCCGACGATATTCTATCCGGAATCGGATGGTAAACCTATGGCAGAAACTGAAACGCATCGTGATCTGATGATCGATTTCATTCAAATGCTAAAACACCCTTTTCGTAATGTGGACGCTGTTTGTGTATCAGGAAACATGTTCATGTATTACGAAAAGGGTAACACAAGAAAATCTGTCGCGCCAGATGTATTCGTTGCATTTGGTGTAGAAAAAAAAGAAAGAAGAACTTATCGCATCTGGGAAGAAGGTCGCGCACCGGATTTTGTGTTGGAAGTTGCAAGTCCCAAGACATTTAGAGACGATCTGACCAAGAAGAAAGACCTTTATGCAGATGAGTTACGTGTAAAAGAATATTTCATCTATGACCCACTCGGTGAGATTGTTCCAAGTTTTATAGGATACAGATTAAACAACGATGTATATGAAGAAATCCCTTTTTCTAATGACAGACTTGCCTCAGAAGTCTTAGGATTAGAATTAGGTGAAAATGATGGGATTTTACGTTTATTCGACCCAAAAAAATCAGAATGGCTACCAACTGCGACAGAACGGGCTGAAATTGCTGAAGCAAGAATTGAACAACTTTTAGCGGAGATCAATAAACTGAAATCACAGAACAAGGGTTAATCTCAGTGTATAGGTTGTTACATGTGTCTTTTTTGATACAATGAAGAAATTGCCTAATTCACCTTACACTTGTATTTGTAACATGTTCCCTTTTGGCATCGTTTATGCATGACGATACTATAGATTTAAATACACCGAACATTCCAATCTCATAATAAGGGTGAACAGAATGCAAAAATTTGTAATCAACGGCGGAAACAGACTTGAAGGTAAGGTTAAAGTCAGTGGGTCAAAAAATGCTGTATTACCCATCTCAGTTGCCGCAGCAATTCTCGGGGACAATGTCAGTGTACTTCACAATGTCCCGAACCTAACAGATGTAAATACACTGAGTGCCGTTCTTGAAGGACTCGGGGCATCCATAACACGAAAAAATGGATCACTCTATATTGAACCAATAAACCGAATGGAATATGAAGCACCTTACGACCTTGTGCGAAAAATGCGCGCATCAATTTATGTGTTAGGGCCCCTCGTAGCAAAACTTGGTAGAGCAAAAGTCTCCTTTCCCGGAGGATGTGCAATCGGACCCAGACCCGTCGATTTGCACATAAAAGGGTTAGAACATTTAGGAGCAAAGGTTGAAGTAAAAAAAGGATATATCTACGCACAAGCAGAACAACTAAAAGGCTCAAAAATTGACTTACTCGGTCAACACGGACCCAGTGTCGGTGCTACAGCTAACGTCATGATGGCAGCAACATTAGCAGAAGGCACTACCATCATAAAAGGCGCAGCACGAGAACCACATGTCTATGACTTGGCACAATTCCTAAATGCAATGGGAGCAGATATTAAGGGTATCGGCACTTCAACATTGACGATAAATGGAGTCAAACAACTATACGGCACTGAACACACCGTCATATCAGATGATATTGAAGCTGGGACATTCATGGTTGCAGCTGCAATGACAAACGGAGATGTGTCAGTTGAAGGAATCAAACCGCAACAGGTCACAGCAGTGTCTAAGAAACTAATTGACGCAGGTATACAACTAGACTGGTATGATACAGGGGTGCGTGTGACGAAACCTGGAGAACTCAAAGCAATAGATGTAACAACCGCACCCTTCCCAGGTTTCCCAACAGATATGCAAGCACAAATCATGGGATTGCTAAGTATCGCATCAGGTAAGAGCACTATCACAGAAAATGTCCATACTGACCGTTTCATACACGCAGCTGAACTAAACCGTATGGGGGCAAATATCACGCTTAAGGGTAGTAAATCTATCATCAGAGGTGTACCTTATCTGAGTGGCGCACCCGTAATGGCTTCCGACCTAAGGGCAGGGGCAGTACTTGTCGTCGCAGGATTAGCAGCAACTGGGGAAACCACTGTCTCACGTATATATCACATCGACAGAGGTTATGAGGAAATCGAAAAAAAACTCAATAACATCGGTGCGGATATAGAAAGAGTTAATACTGACATCTGATTATTTCCCTAACATCCAAAATACACTTTCTTCACGTATCTAATCACTACTATGCTACAAATTATAGAAACACAAACACCGGAGTGTACAGCATTTCTTAGCAAACTAAACGAACGCGGTAAACTCAAGGATGAAAACATCCTTAGAACAGTACGCAGGACAATTAGCGATGTTCAGAGTGAAGGTGATAAAGCTATTGCGCGTTATACGCGCAAATACGACGCACCGCGCATATCCGCAAAAGGCCTACGAGTTCAGCAGAAGGAATTTAAGCAAGCTTACGGAGATGTATCCAACGATTTTGTTGATGCATTAATACAGGCTAAAGCAAACATTGAAGCGTTTCATCAAAAACAGGTACAATCCTCATGGTTCTCTACTGAGGAAGATGGCGTATTGTTAGGACATCTGATCCGTCCATTGAAACGAGTAGGTGTGTGTGTTCCATCCGTAAGTCAACTCTTAGTATCTTCATTGGTTATGAGTGTAGTACCAGCGAAGGTCGCAGGTGTAGAAGAGATAGTCGTCTGTATGGGACCCATGCGGAATCGACAGATCAACCCTCACATGCTTGTCGCTGCAGCTGAGTGCGGCGTTGACGAAATATACAAATGCGGTGGTGCACAAGCCGTTGCAGGGATGGCTTACGGAACCGATTCCATCAAACCAGTAGACAAAATCGTCGGTCCAGGAAATCTCTATGTTCAACTGGCTAAAAAAGAAGTCTATGGTCAAGTAGACATTGACAAGTTGGCGGGACCAAGTGAAATCCTTGTGATCGCTGACGGAGCAGCGGACCCAGATTTTGTCGCAGCTGACCTCATCTCACAAGCAGAACACGGACCAGAATGTTCAGCAATTCTCCTAACACCTTCACTCGGTTTTGCTGAACAGGTAAAGGCAGCTATAGAACTACAAGCACAAACACTACCACGACAATATGAACTTGTAAAGGCATTTGAAAACTACGGCGCAGCAATTGTCGTTGAAGATATTACTGAAGCAGTCACGTATGCAAATCAGATTGCACCTGAACACGTTGAACTACACATTGAGAATCCTTTTGAATGGCTGAGTGAAATTAGAAATGCTGGTGCAATATTCATTGGTCCTTATTCTCCTGAAGCGGTTGGTGATTACATCGCAGGACCAAACCACATACTACCAACAGGAACATCAGCAAGATACGCATCTCCATTGAGCGTTCACGACTTCCTCAAAAAGACAAGTCTTATATCATACACCAAAACCGCGTTGGAGAAGGTTACACCTGCAGTCTCAAAACTCGCTGAGGTAGAAGGTTTAGAAGGACATGCAGAAGCCATGAAAATCCGTTTTGAAGACGATTGATCTCTGAACCTTATTACTATAAATTTGAATATAATAAATCCTTATTACATCAAGCTGAACCTTATGGACAAACCGATCTCAACATTCTCAATAGTAGGGTATGATCCCGACAACGGTGACCTCGGTATTGCAGTTCAATCTAAGTTCTTTGCTGTCGGGGCAGTTGTTCCTTGGGCAGAAGCAGGCGTTGGGGCAATCGCAACGCAATCCTGGGCAAACACCACCTACGGTCCAAGAGGATTAGAGCTGCTGAAAATCGGACTATCTGCAAAACAGACTTTAGACCATCTCATAAAAGATGACACAGGTAAAAACACACGGCAAGTCGGTATAGTTGATGCAAATGGTAATGTTTCAAACTATACGGGTGAAGAGTGTCACGATTGGGCAGGTGCTATATCTGGAGAGCATTTTACCGCACAAGGAAATATCCTTACAGGTGAAGAAGTTGTTAAGGCTATGGGAGCAACTTTTGAGAACTCAAAAGGTGAACTTGCTGATAGATTATTAGATGCATTAATTGCCGGTCAAGAAAAGGGTGGTGATAAACGTGGACAGCAATCCGCTGCACTGTACGTTGTCCGCAAGAATGGTGGATACAGTGGTTTCAATGACAGATATGTAGACCTACGGGTTGACGATCATGAGAAACCAATCGCAGAACTAAAGAGACTTTTAGATATTCACAAGAAGTTCTTCCCTAGACAATAATTCCTTCCTTGATGTTGAAGTGACATCATACCCATTCAATGAATATTGACATCTGTTTAGATAAATGCTACACTAAGGCAATTAACGAATTCAGATAATCAAATTCATCCAACGAAGAAATTCTCATCGCTTCATATCCTACCTATTTAAATTGAGGTACATGCATGTTCAAAAAAAAACGACTTATCATTCCAGTGTTATATTGTTTTGGGTTGTTCTTTGCGACGCTTGCTGCAACTTATATTCTAAGTCGAACAGGAGCAATCTCTAACTTATTTCCGACCTCAGAACCGTTAGTGTCCTTTCAACAGTTTTACGTAATTGCACATGATTTAGATGAAAGTGGTGACCTGAACGCTGAATGTGAATTACAATTAGGGGGCGGTGTCCGATTAGCAGATTGGAACGATATTGTAGCATATTACGAAGGTGGCGGTTCGTTGGATGAGTTCATTGCAGGGATAAAGATGCCCATCAGGGATGATATGAGACCTTTCTTTGAGCAGATTGTACAAACCAATAAAGAAAAAGCTGCATCAAAATCAAATATTACATCAACGCCAGAGACCTATGATGATGAATATAGAATCTCATTAGATGGCAACTTAAGATACGCGAATACAGGCAGACACTATTTTGTTGGTAGACACGACCATATCAAACCTCCAGGTTTCTTAGACCACGATAATTTAAACAATAACCAATTGAGTTTAGGCTCGTGGCGTGGCAGAGGCGGTTACGCAATCTGTTACGGAGAATTCAATGAGAATACTACCGGAGTTCCATTAGCAAGTTTCCAAAAGTTCCACCTCATCGCTCACAATTTGGACGAATATGGAGACCTAAATGGATTATGCCAAACAGAATTAGGTGAGAACTTCCGAATTGCAGATTGGAATGATATAGTGGCATTTTATCATGATGGCGGATCACTGGATGACTTCATTGCTGGTTTAAGAATGGCTGAAAGAGAAGAAATTGCATTACCAGAAATGGGGTTACCAATTAGAATAGACACCTCAAATATAACCGAAATGCCAAAGGAAGTGCCAGATGCAATTGCAGATGAATACCGAATTTCCAAGGATGGTGAACTGAGATGGCAGATAGACAGACACTACTTCGTCGGTAGACATGAACATATTAAACCACCAGGATTCTTAGATCATGACCACATTAATAACTATCAATTGACACTCGGTTCGTGGAGGGGTAAAGGTGGATATGCGCTTGCGTATGGAAACCTTATAGATATGTCTATATATACTGTTTTATTAGTTTTCTACGGTATAGTTTTGTGCGTAACACTCACAATAATCCACATTTTAAATCCAGGATGGCTGTTCAAAGGAAAAACGCAGGAATAAACATGATTTAATTGTATCATTGTATTTCTATTTCGTCTAACTCCAAGGGTTGTCGCCTAAAATGTAAACGTATTTTATTTGCTGCCACGTATACCGTTCGGATGCGAATAATTCGTCGTGCCAAACGCTTCTTACCGGGGAAATCGCTGATAATCAAGCCAGCTAATACAGTCAATAGACCCTGTCCAGGCACAGCAGGCAGAGACATCAAGGCACCTACAATGATAAGCAATAAACCAACGATGTTTTTTATAACTGACACAAAGAAACGCACGAAAGGGTTATTTATACGACGTTCTTGGTAAGAACCTATGAAATAGTTTGAGGGTAGATTCGTTATCATCACAGCACAGCCAACAACGGTCAAAACAAAACTTGTAACTGAAACGATTGCAACTATCCACCAATTTTCGCCTGTCCACTTTAAAATGACTAAAGACCATGTGCTAAGTTCTGCCCAAAAAGTCTTCAATACATCAAATAACCACAATAGCTTCTTCTCCTTATCCATAATTATCTAATGCAATCTATTATAACATGTTCTAATCGTGATGTGTAATTGAAAAGGATGTCCTGCAAAATGGATAAGGCACGATTAGGAATAACTTTGGTTCACATCATATTTTTCTGACCATCAAACTATTCATCCGCAGGGACAGATAATATTTCCCGCTCCACTTCATGCACCTTATCGGGAAACGTTTGTCCCCGAATCCACATCACAGGTTGTCCTCTATACGAGCCGTTATGATTTGCCCATTCCGCTTGTGCGCTCAGATAATGTGAAACATAACTACGTCTGAATCGAAGACTATGGTTGTCCGTACTCTTATGCAACAGATGGCTGTGAAACCAGACAACTGCTCCAGGTGGCACTTCAACTGCAACACCATCTTCATCACGTGCACCACGAGCCAGCTTGAATTCGCGTTGTTGTGAACCCTCAAGGTCATCATGTTCATGAATATCGTGTTTATGACTGCCAGGGATAACATATAGACATCCATTCTCTTCATCTGCAGCATCAATCGCTGTCCACGTGCCGATCGTTGTTTCCGTATTGAACCTATTTCTGAAGTAGAATTTATCCTGATGCCATGGAAATCCAAGTCCAATCTTTGGTGCTTTCCAGATAAAAAGATTATTTATCCCGAGTATATCAGGACCCATCAGATCAACAAGCGGATCTGTTAGTCTCGGATCACGGACACGGTCAAGGAATTCTTGAACAAAACAACTTGGATGATGAATTTTATGCATCGCATAAATTCCCTGTTCTTCAGTCTTCCCATCTCTGACAAGTGCGTTCTGATCAATATGTGCATCCGGAAATGGACGTTTCCTATCAACGATGTCTTCTGCAACTTGTCGAAGTGCATCATTTTCATCAGCATCAAAAACACCTAAACGTACCAGATAACCGTTCTCATTCCAATGTGTAATTTCCTTATCACTCAGTTTAAAAGTTCTCTCTTCCGAAGATATATCTGTTTTCATTTCATCTCCTATTCTGCTTGTTATTATGGTGTCACTTCTCAATTATGCCCCTTAATTGTCAATGCAAATATAGTAACACATCAGACATAAATTATCAAGCAAGAGGAAGGATGGGAGTGTGTAAAGTTTTTGGCATTAACCGACATATTCATTGTAGGCGGGGAATGCCTTTGGGCGAATGCGCGCATGGCATTCGCCATGATGCATACCGTTGATTTGAACTCCGATTCCCGACAGGTCGCGATTCGGAGATCGCTCCTACAGGTTTTCTGTGCATATTTTGCCAAATACTTTACACACCCTTGGCACTGAATTGGACTTGACAATTTCTCAATTTTCATATACCTTAATGTATTATGTCAAGTAAATCTTACGAGAAACCGATACAATCCACTAAGAGTTTTCGTGCTATTCCAGTAACAGTACCCGAGAATCTTGCTAATATCCGTATCATCCTTTTTGAACCACGTGAACCTGGGAACATCGGTTCTGTTGCAAGAGTCGTAAAAGGGATGGGATTGTCAGAGTTATATCTTGTAAATCCTGTACCATTCCAGAATGTAGACGCTGCCTATAATATGGCACACGGGGCAAGAGATTTATTGAAAAACTGCAATGTTGTGCCTGAATTAAAAGATGCACTTGAAGGTATCCAGTATCTTGTCGGAACAACCCACAGACGGCGGGATGTGAGATTACCACCCCCCGTAACAGCACGGGATGCTGCGCAGAAGATCGCTTCCATCTCACAAGATAAATCTGTGGCGTTACTTTTTGGACGTGAAGACTTTGGACTCTCTACGGATCAAATCAGTCTGTGTCAGTTAACAGCCAGTGTACCGATGGCAACAAAGAATCCTTCACTGAATTTAGCACAAGCAGTGCAAATATTTGTGTATGAAGTTTTCATCGCGAGTTTAGAAGATAATCCACTTGATGAGATTGAATATGCCGAATTGAATGCATTGGAGGATTTTTATGGAAGGGTTACTCGGTTATTGGATAAAGTCGGCATGTCTCCGTATAATCAGGAATGGGAGACGTATCTGAAATCTTTGCGTCGGGTCTTCTCGCGCGCACCGCTTGAGGAAAGAGACATTGCAACCCTTGACATGATCTTCTCTACGGCCTATCGGTATATAATTCGATTGGAAGAAAAATTAGGAATGAAACAAGAAGAGTAGGCTGATGTAGACGGTAATACCTCCATTGATTCTGAGGAAAACATGAGAACATTTGGCACACACGGACCTGTGAATCCCGAAGATCATTACGTCGTCTCACGCCGTGTAGAAATCGCTGATTTTATCAAACGCGTAAAGCAGGGAAAATATATCGTTATATTCGCGCCTCGGCAGACAGGTAAGACGACATTTTTCCAATGGGCAGTTGATGCTCTTACGGATGATACGGATGATACATACTTCCCAATAGAACTAAATTTTGAGGTATATGCAGATTACACAAGGTCAGATTTTTACCCCTCATTATATGAAAGAATATACGATGAGGTTGAAGGCGTTTTCAAAAAACGCGGAGCCGTTCTATCAGAAAAACTATCTGATTTCTTAAAGAACACAGAGATAAACGATCAGGTTACGATGCTTGAGTTTTTTCAAGACTTTGGAGATTTCTTGGGAGAAGAGAAATTAGTTCTTATCATTGACGAATTTGATGGTATCCCGCGTGATGCCATCAACGGTTTCCTTCATGCACTACGAAGTATCTATGTACAACGTTCTATGCGCAAATGTCCATATAGCGTCGGTATTGTTGGAGTCAAGAATGTAACACAACTCAACCTAAACCGCTCAATTTCGCCTTTCAATATACAGGACGAGTTCACGTTACCGAATTTCACCTTGGAACAGGTGTGTGAGTTGTTTGAACAATACACGGATGAAGTTGGACAGACGTTCGATCCTGAAGTGCTTGAGAATATCCATAGACAGACTGCTGGTCAACCTTTCCTTGTCAATCGTTTCGCACAGATACTCACAGAGGAGATGCACATTCCAAAAAAAGAAACGATTACGATGACCCACTTTTCAAACGCACACATAGAGATACGTGAGGAAGACAATGCAAACCTTTCTCATCTGATGGCGAATATCCGTAGAGACCCACGTTATAGAACCTTACTGATGCGAATCCTTTCTTATGAATCGGGTGTGCGTTTTAACCCAAGAGACGACAACATCAGTGAACTGACAACACTCGGTGTCATCGGAAAAGCATCAGATGGCATGTGTGAAATCGTTAATCCAATTTACCAGTATTGCATCATGCAAGCGTTCAAACCGACGATAAACGGACTTGAGCAAGATTACTTGACAGACGATACCAATTTTCTGGACTACCTCACGCAGACAGGTGAGATTAATATGGAATTGCTACTTGACAACTTCCAGAATTTCATTACACGCGTAGGATATAGGATACTCCAAGTTCCAGATACTCCGAAAGAATTTGTGGGACAAGACCTGCTTTATGCCTATCTTGATCAGTTTGTTAGTCTGATACGAGGTGCAATGTTCCTTGAAGTTCAGACAGGACGTGGTAGGATGGATCTGATCATCTTTCACAACGGACATAAGTATATTGTTGAAACAAAGATTTGGGAGGGTAAAATGCGATACGATGCAGGTATAAAACAGTTGTCAGCATATCTTAAATCAGAGCGCGTAAGTGAAGGATATTACGTCGTGTTTGATCATCGTAATGAACCCGAACCCCGTGTGGAAATAGAGACGATAGAGAGTATCAGTATCCGATGTTACGTCATTCCAGTCATACAGGAAATGCCTTCAAAGAGCATATAATAGGGGGGAAGGATGGAAACAAACATATCATACCAACCCTAAGTGCCAGAGGGGCGAAAGGTATATAGAAAACCGAACACACCAAGTCGCAAGCACAAATAAAAAGAAAAATAACAT
>VXOP01000165.1 GCA_009839975.1 Candidatus Poribacteria bacterium | reverse complement strand
ATTATGTCCAACAGATAAATTCAGTTATCTGTTGGGCTAACTTTAACTAACTCAAAAGGAGATTGATTATGAGACGTTATAAAATAACTAATCATAAATCAGATAAGCTAATTAATAAAACATATAACATAAATAACTCAAAGGAGATAAATTATGAAACGATATAAGTTTACTAATCAACGATCTGATAAGCTAATTAAAGAAAGGCTTTTAAAAGATATACATATTGAAAATACACAAATTCGTGATAGACAATTAATACAAGTAGTAAAAGAAAATTCTTTATTTACAGATAATGATAAGTTAATGCTGATCATGTATATACACGAACTTTCTTGATAACTCCTTTTTATCGTACTAAACTACTTATTGTCTAAATTTATCATCACCAAAGTAAGCACCGATGTAGAGTTCTCCATCTGATACACAAATGGTTTGAACACCACATTTTCCCAGATTTAAAGGATCGTTTATAGGCAACCATGTATCTCCACCGTCGGCAGAATAGACAATTTTGCCACCAACAACGGTATATAGTTTATCATCAATGACCTCTAATTTGCTGACATTTGTATTTATTATGCCAGTGCTGCATTCTACCCATGAATTCCCTGCATCTGTTGTGCGAAAGACTCCATTTCTTGATGTACCTATGAATACAGTATTATCATTGATTGGTAACAATGTTGAAACATCACCATGCATTACCCCATCATTGATTGAAATCCATGCATCACCCATATCATGCGAAATATAAACCAAACCGTCATGAGTTCCAACATATAGCCTCTCACCTTGCACGGCAATTGTCTGAGTGCTATCACTTTCTTCTCTGACTTTTTCTGGGGTGATGAGCGTCCATGTGTCGCCTCCGTCATTGGACCGGAATATCCCAGATTTTTTGCCTATACTTCCACTCAAGAAAAGTAGATGTTTCATTGAAGTTAATGACCCAACATATAAATCAGATGAAGAATCTTGCTTAGGTGAAGGATTTGATTCGGTTTTATCTTTCGTATTGTTATCCAACTCTACCCCATCTGAATGTTCAATGACTGTTGGATTGATAGGTGTCCACGAGTTTTCATCCGTTATTCTCCGAAAGAGTCCTTTTTTTGTTGCAGCGACCAATAGTGTTGTCCCAACACGTGTTAGTTTAGAAACCTGCATTGGTTTTATTCCAAAGGGAGGCATCAGAGGCGATTCGGGATCTAAGAGATACCCTTGGAACGTTATTCCGAGTCCATCATTGATTTGTGCCCAGGTATTACCATCATTTGACTGCCAAACACCTCTGCCATCTGTACTAAAATAGATTTGGTCATCAAGAATTACAATATCTCTGATTCCTACAAAGCCTTTGATAACAGATACAGTTTTCCAGGTCTTGCCAATATCAGTAGAAATGTACAATGCACCCCGCGTGCCAACATAGATCTTATCCCCCATTCCTGCAATTGCAGTAATTACCATGGGGAACCTACTTGGGTCGTTGTATAATCCAGTATTAACTGGTGTCCAACTGTTTCCGTTATCAGTGGAGCGGAATACACCTGCCCCATCTGTCCCTGCAAGGAGCACGCCATTAGTGGTTTCATAAAGCGTTGTTATTTCGCCCCCGTAAGGACCATTCGTTTGTTTCCATGTGCCTTTAGATTTAGTTCTTTCAGCATTATCGACTTGTGCTGCTGCAAATTGTGATGTCCCCGGTTCCTGCCTCGTTCCATCATTACTACTGCGTACATCGGAACGACTAACCTGATTGTTTATTGCAGGTTTAGCATGGGATTTCAAGACTATTCGTGCGTCTACGATCTCAATCGTAGGTTCTGATGTTGCCTCTATACTATACGGTTGCTGAAACAGAATTAGGTTTTGTGCGCCAATGCATATTAGTAAAACAACTAAAATGGCTGAGACAGCAGAAACTGCTAAAGGTGCTAATGGTTTACTTCCTGATGGTGTTACTGGGTTGAGACGTGATTTTTCTTTCATGATGTTTTCTGCCTTTTGTGTTGGCAGTTGGAAACTGCTGAGATTTTCTTGTATCACTGCTTCCTCCTTCTTTAACCGCTCTCTGGCTCGGTGAAGTCGACTTTTAACCGTGTTTAAAAGGATAGCATATAATTGGACAATTGCCAACGGGGTTTAAAGTTCTTAGCAACAGAATGTGCTGATACTGTCGACTTGTCTTACTGTTCCTGCTTAGGTGTTTTCGTACACACTATAGTTTTCACTTTATGTTTTTCAGTCCCGTAGGGACGATATGTTTATAGACAGAATGTGGATGACCCCTCTCGAGTTCCGTAGGAACGGCATAGAAGGTAAACATGTCGTCCCTACCAAATCAACGCCAAATGCGCGTTTGGCATTTGTCGGGACTAAAGAGTTGGAGGCTACTCGTTTTCTATAAACATTCTGTCCCTACGGGACTAAGAACGTGTGAAAAACAAGAGACCAAGCACCAGCGGTGCGAAAGGTGTATAGAACGTGTGAAAAACAAGAGACCAAGCACCAGCGGTGCGAAAGGTATATAGAACGTGTGAAAAACAAGAGACCAAGCACCAGCGGTGCGAAAGGTGTATAGAACGTGTGTATTTAATACCGTAACATGATACACCTTTCGCCCCTCTGGGGCTTATTCTGGTAATATCACCGTTTTCTATACACCTTTCGCCCCTCTGGGGCTTGGCACTTTACAAAAACTTTACTTTTCTCTTTACTTATACGTTTCTACAAAAATTTTACACACTCAACTATATATTACAATTTGCTATCTTCAAATGATTGTGGTATAATTAAGTCAGACTATCACTTGAAGGAAGGTGGAAAATGTTATGGCATATATAATATGTGAACCGTGTATTGACGTAATGGATACGGCTTGTGTTGATGTGTGTCCTGTTGATTGTATACACACCAGTGAAGGTGAGATACAGTTATACATTGATCCAAACGTCTGTATTGACTGCGCAGCTTGTGTTCCTGCTTGTCCTGTGGAAGCAATCTTTATGCAAAGCGATGTCCCAAGCCAATGGGAATCGTTTATAGATGTCAACAGTAAGTTTTTTGAGACATTCGTCTATCCAGAGAAAGAGGGTGATGGAGATGGCGCGGATGGAAAAGGTGGAGGGAAAACACAAGGTGTACCAGAGGAATATGTGCAGCTGCCAGCTGCTGTTAGTTCTTCTCTCCGGACCCCCATTAATGTGTTAGCAATGCTTAGCCAACCGATACTCGGTGCATTCTCGGCAAAATTCAAATCGCAGTTAGAAGATATGGCGGGAAATTCGTGGATATTCAGTTCCGCTGTCTCAACAGGCATTAATAGTCTCATAAATCTGATTCTATATCCGCTTATACTCTTTTTCATCGGTATGCAACGCGGTGACGTAACGCTTTTTTCATCTTCAGGTAATTTGATGATCTTTCTCGGCATAGTTATCGCTATCGCTGAAGGTATCTTCAGGTTTAGGCATGAACTTACAACAACACCGGATGAAACACAATCCCGTTTTGGTGCATCATTCTATGGGTGGCTGCCTTCCCTTTTCGCTACACCACTTCTCAAAGCCATGCGTTCTACAATCACAGATGATCCCGCTGCACCTCGTGTTACCAATCCGGGTGCTGTTCAAACCGATGGTGAAATATACTCTGATGACATAAAGGAACGTTATCGACGTTACGGAATGGTAAATCGGGTGTCTGAATTAGCAGACCACTATCGAATAGAGATAGAGTTTCCCCGTTGGGTGCCAAACTCTGCTGCCAAAGAGAGACACGACTTACCCGACAGAATGCCACATTATGACTTTGAGGTATCAATCAGTTCTCCTTATGTGCCAGATTCAGCGGTCCCCCCTGAGAGCATTGTGACAGTTCAAACACAATTGCCGCGAGACCCAGAAGAATCAGATCGGTTCTTAGACCCAAGATTTGAGGAGGTCGTTGGCCGTACAAGTTCATTTCCTGATGGTTTTAGAAACATCTTCCCGATACAAGCACAGCCAGAAGATTTCCGCGCAAAGTATCGCAACCGGATGCTTGAAATTATCGTACCGAAAACTGGTACTTATGAAGAACTCGGTATAGAACTTCCTGTTCACTATGCAAAGCTTAAAGGATAGGGAACAGTTAATCTCTTGGGATAGAAAACACCTTTGGCATCCATTCACACAGATGCAAGATTGGTTGGATGAACAACCGGTCATCATCGCGCGCGGTGCAGGTATCTATCTTATAGATATTGATGGCAATCGTTACATTGATGGCATAGCATCCATGTGGACGAATGTTCACGGACATAACCATCCTGACCTTAACGCAGCACTCAAGAATCAGATTGATAGCATCTCTCACGCGACACTCCTCGGTTATAGTAATATACCCGCCATTGAACTTGCTCAAAAATTGGTTGAGATTACACCTGTTGGTCTTAACAAGGTGTTCTATTCGGATAACGGATCGACTGCTGTTGAAGTTGCTTTGAAAATGGCATTTCAATACTGGCAGCATAGAGGACAGCCACAACGCAATCTATTTGTGCATTTTGACAACGCCTATCATGGTGACACTATCGGTGCGATGAGCGTCGGGGGGATTGATACGTTTCATAACACATTCAATTCGCTTCTATTTGATACGGTACGAGTTTCCACACCGCAACACACTTCTGATGCGGAGAGTAGAACCTTTTGGCTCAATGCTGTTGCGCGTGTCTTGGCTGAAAATGAAGGGAAAATAGCTGGGATTATCTTGGAACCCTTAATACAAGGAGCAGGTGGCATGCTAATCGCTCCCAAAGGTTTCTTGAATGGACTCGCAGCATTAGCGAAGAGGTGGAATACACTCCTAATCGTTGATGAGGTAATGACAGGTTTTGGACGGACAGGGAGGATGTGGGCATGTGAACATGAGGACATATCACCAGATATTCTATGCACTGCAAAGGGACTTACCGCAGGATACCTACCCCTCGCAGCTACGTTAACAACCGATGAAATCTATAGTGCTTTCCTTGCAGATTACAGCGAACGCAAGACGTTTTTTCACGGTCATACATACACAGGTAATCCGTTAGGTTGTGCTGTTGCCTTAGAAAATATAGCAATTTTTCAGCGCGATGATCTGATAGATAAACTCCAGTCAACAATTACCCACTTTGAACAGAAATTGCAACGTTTCTATGAACTCAAGCATGTTGCGGATGTAAGAGTATGCGGGATGGCTGCGGGTATAGAGTTGATGAAAGACACTTCTAAAAATATACCTTATCCTTATGAAGAAAAAGTTGGCATCCACGTCTGCCAAGTTGCCCTTAGCAAAGGAGCCATACTCCGACCGTTGGTTAACACCATCGTTTTGATGCCACCCTTACAGATATCTATTTCAGAATTAGATACTCTCCTTGATATTGCTTATAGTGCAATAGATGAAGTAACAAATAAGGTTATCAATATGGTGGGTGTTCTCAAATAAGTGCTCAATCGGGTTTGGGCTCCAGTAGTTAGATGTTATTTCAAGTTTTTCATGAAGGAATTGTTCAAGCATTGAACAGTTTCCAATTACCCTTGATCGGCAAACGATGGCATATCAGACGTGCGCCGACTCTCCGCTAAATCTTCATATACAATTCGTGCGATTTCGGGTCCTATCTTCTGGAGTTCTTCTTCCCACCCTGCCTCTTGGATAGGAACAGTAGCAACGAATGCCCCCTTGTGTAAATCAATGGGGAAACCGTTTTCTTGTTCAACACCGTCGCGGGCGTACCGAACCCGTCCCATGAAGAGCGGTCCATACTCCCCATCATAATGGAGTTCCACTCGCAACAATTCAATAGAATCAGGCCCAGGCACCCGTCCTGCCAAGTCGAGCGTCTTTATCCTAAGGTTCATTTTATTAACGTTGTCAACAATATGTTTCATGAGAGTATCTCCTTATTATTTTGAAAGCGAAGGTTATGGATACACATCAAAGCTGTTCTTTACACAAGTTGCGGGAATAATTCCGTGTGCTAGAATTTCAGCATCCCGTAATGACCGCACAAGCGTTTCTAATTCCATTGTTAGATTCGGCGTGCGTGGAGTGCCTTCGCTTGAAGGTGGTTGCATTGCATGTTGTGCCAGAAAATGTCCCATATTACCAGGATCAACAATACCTAATAAGAAATGAGGTAACCCATCATGCTGGTAGGGTGGACCAAAACTTATCGGAGAAGGTAACAACAGTGCAACCTCCTTGACTGGGTCAAGAAGCTGCAATCCGGGAGGCAGCGGTTCCTGAATCTCAATTTCATGAACATAGGCAGGATCCTCTGGAGTAGGAACCCTCTCACTGCCTAACATTGCATAATGTCAGGCTACCCCATAAGAACGTGTAAGAGAAATAAAAGGACTGTTCACAGTGCTTCTGGCAATATGAAGCATCTGCCGTGTTATAGTAGAAGTCATTCCGGAGTTCCTGGCAACAAAACCTTGTTCCATTGGATCGTTGAGATACCAATAGGTGTTAATGCCTGCCCCGCGATAGAATATTGCCATAAGTCCCTTTATATCCTTCTCCTTTTCCCAAATAGATACGCATTAAGTGTACCTCTTGTTGGGTATAAAAGTCAAGTGAAAACAACCGAGTATCATGTCTTTCCAGTAATCAGTCTATCCTACCTATAAAACATAACTGGATAGAACACTCTACCTTTCCAATTGTGTGTTTTAGACATAAGCTCTTTATGCAAATGTGTCAATTACTTCCGTATTAACAACTTCCGTGTAGCCGTAAAATCACCAGCAGATAACGTATAGAAATAAATTCCACTTGCCACAGACTCACCCATACTGTTTCTCCCATCCCAATATACTGCCCGGCTACGACTCTGATAGATACCGGCAGCTTGATGTCCTAATTTCAATATCCTTACAACAGCACCGTTCCCAGCATAGATTGTCAAAGTAACTTCTGCAGACTTCGCGAGGTGATACGGTATCCACGTCTCAGGATTAGACGGATTCGGATAGTTTGCTAACAGTGCTGTCTTTTCTGGAAGCAACGATGCTAATAGTCGTTCCAGATTCTCTATCCCTTGTTGGAATGCAAGTGATCCGTCATCTGCAGCCCGTGCTTTGTCTATCCATGTTTGCACCAGTGTAGGCATTAACTCCTTTTTGTCTATTGCAAGTATCGGAGACGCAGCGGGATCCGCTGCACCCATGTATTGTGCCACAAGGGTAAGGTCCTGGATGTTTACAACACTATCACGATTGACATCTGTACGTAAGTTAGACGGCGTGTCCGAACCTAAGTCCTTCGCGACAAGAACAAGGTCCTGAATACTGATACGACCGTCCTGATTTACATCCCACGCGGGATATTCACCCAAAATAATCGTAATATTAGGCGGAACAGTAGGAATAATGTCATCGGTGATTGAGATAAACTCAAAGTTTTCCAGTGTCACTTGTGTTTGGCCGTCTGCTTTCGCCTTGAATGTCACCGATAGCAGTGTTCCTGTGCCGTTGACACCACTTTCAGATATCCGTGCCGAGAACGACCTCGTAATTTTCCCTGCTGTGTTATCGATCGTGCCACCTTGGAAGAAGGTAGCCGCACCTTCTGACTTCAGAAAATCACCTTCGGTGGCTTCAACGGCTTCAAGCATATTCGGGTCAAAGGCAATATCCGCTTGCCATCCTGCTAAATCGGTGATGTTTTCAGCGTTGAGGTTGAGTGAAAATATATCACCAGCAGTGATGGATGTTTCCGTTGCAGAAAATGTGAAACCGACATCGGGAGGAATTAACGTATACTCTGTGGCTTCATCAAACCCGACATAACATAACCCAGAATCGACTCCAGGCAAGTTTAATCCCAGAATTGCAACTAACAGGACATTTGTGCCTTCTTTGAGTGTAACAGGAGAAAATCGATCATAAAGTCGTCCCCCACTATGTGTTCTAACGGCTTGATGTACCAAGTCCCCATTGAGCCAGATTTTTACAGACTTGTCTATACTCCCTTCAAGTATTTTTGTTTCCTGTTCACGAGGTGAATTCAAGGCGATAGTACTGTAAATTAAGGGGTGTTTTCCGGGGTATTTATTTCTGTGTTCCTCTCCAACAAGAGAGAGCATTTCAAGGATATTATGGGCTTTTCGGCCAATTTTGGCAGACTTCCACACGTTAGCTCCGACGTGTTGTCCATCTTTTGCACCGTATGTAGCGACTTGCTGTTCTGTCACGGCTCCGCCACTCGCTTCAGCTAACCAATCTGCGTCAAAATGTTCAACAGGTAATGTTAGCCACGTCCAAGGTCCCTTTATTTCCGGTCCGCTCCTCGCAGAACCTGGGTTTTCAAGCCAAAAAACATAAGGGAATATAGGGGAACTTTCCAAAGGAGAAATGTCTAATATTAAGTTGCCATAAAGTTTAACCATTTCCAGATTTATCAATTTTGCGAGTGGAGATACGTCCGATATGGCGTTATTGTGAAGATCCACATGTTTCAATTTCGTCAATGCTGCCAGAGGTGTTATATCTGATATACCATTGGTATTCGCTACAAATGTCTCCAAGTTTGTTAACTTTGTAATGGGGGATAAATCTGTTGTGGAATTGTAACCAATGTCAAAAAAAGTCAACTGTGTTAACTTTGCCAACTGTGTAATGTCTTTTATGTCCCCACCATGAAATAAAAATTTTCGTAGACTTTTTATGTCTGCCAAAGGAGAGAAGTCAGGTGCGGGAAAACTACCAAAGTCTAACCATCTCAGTTTGGGTAGTTTAGCAAGTGGCGATAAATCAGATATATTCGGCGTTTCCCACGCTCCTAAACCGATAAGGTTTGTCAATTTTGAAAGTGGCGAAATATCAGATACCGGATTTTTTGAAATCCACAACTCTTCCAGATTTACTGCCTGTTCAATGCCTGTTAAATCCTTAATGTCCCTGTTGCTTGCTCTTAGGATTGTTAATGTTGCTATTTCTTCACGCGTAATCGGAACATTATCCTCTTTGTCAAGTGCATCTGCAATGGTAGCGCGGAGACCTGGGTCAGGAATATCAATCTCTGAAGGGGGTAACAACGTATATTCTGTGCCTTCTTCAAAACCGAAGTGCCCCGTAATTGTATTTCCATTACCAACTGCAACTAACACTACATTTGTTCCCGGTTTTAGTGTAACAGGAAAATGCTGATTGAAACCGTCACTATCGTCCCACCAATAATCAAATTCAGTAGGTCTAATTAACTGCTCGTAGACTAATTCACCATTTAGCCAAACCTTGTTTCGACCTTCACTTCCAACAAACATTCTGGTTTTTTGTTCCCGCGGCGAATTTATGACTACGGAACCGTAGACAACAATAGTTTCTGTACTCCATTCATACTCTTCAGATAAGCCAAAAGCACGCATCATGTCCGGCATATTATTTATAAACCCATCATAAGTACCTACAGGAGATATTTTATGGGCTGCCCACTCATAATTTCCGACTGCTTTTCCAGTCGTTGCCCCTCTGGTAGCGATCTGATGTTCTGTTACAGAACCCTCACTCACTTCTGACAATAAATCTGTATCGCTATTAAGTTGTTTTTCTGGGATTGGCAACCACAACCAAGGTCCTTCTATTTTAGGACCTCCTATAGGGGCACCTGGATTTTTAAGCCAACTTACATGGGTACGCGCAGCTAACCCATCCAAAGCGGATATGTCAGCTATTTGATTTACACGTAAATCTAACCATTCTAAGTTAATCAGTCCTGCAAGTGAAGATACATCTGATATACTATTTGCATGAAGGTATAACTCTGTTAATCCTGTTAAACCCGACAATGGTGATATATCAACTATTTGATTCTGAGGTAAATCTAACCGTTCTAAGCCGATTAGTCCTGCAAGTGAAGACACGTTTGATATTCTATTCTCGGCAAGCCGTAAACTTCTTAATCCTGTTAAACCCGATAATGGCGATAAAGAATAATCGTACACTCTTCTGGTATGGTTAAGGTTTAGATACTCCAAATTAGCTAACCTTGCCAATGATGAAATATCTGATAGTGAATCGCAACGATGCAGGTCCAACCATTCTAAATTGATTAGGTCTGCCAAGGGTGAAACATCCGATAGCGTCTCATTGTTAGCGATCTGCAGTCGTATTAGGCTGGTTAATCCTGCCAGTGGTGCCAAGTTTTCTGTTCCAGTTCCATAGAGACTCAATCTTTTCAGGTT